>JALOQW010000434.1 GCA_025459275.1 Pirellula sp. | reverse complement strand
TCTTTACCCATCATGGAGGAATACAAAACCAGCTTATTTAGATCACATGAAGGACATCATGCGCACCCACCCCGACGGCAGGGACGACGTGGTTGGAAGAGTTGATCGGATTGGCCGAGTCCGGTGTCGATGGCGTTGCTTTGGTTCGTGACATTTACAGTACGGCGATGGAAAAGATTGACGAATTGACCGCTCCTTATGCGAGCGTGATCGACATCGATCGCGACCAACTTCCGTCGGTGCAAGAAGTCGGTCCTTGGAAAAGTTCGGACTGGGTTGGGGCTCTACGACATGACCCGAGTCACGCTGCGTTCAATCCAAGCCTTCGACAGTTGCTGCATGTTTCGTTCAAACTAGCCGCCAAGCAAGGCACTCGTTACACCGATCTGTTGGATGCAAACGCGGATGTCGTTGGCAGGAACGTCTTCGAGAACATCTACATACGTCACATGAAACCGCTCTTCATCGGCGACGAAGCCCCAACCTGCTCATCGTGACCGCAATGTGTCGCATTTCTCTCGCTCGGGGCGACTCTACAATACACGGCAAGCGTTTCTACAAGTCGACCGTTCGGGACTCCGTGGATAGTTCGTCGAGCATCGATTGCAGAGAATCGCGAAGTGACTTCATGATCGGATCCTCCTCGCCCCGTGGTCCGCGATCTGCGGAGACCGGGATGGCTTCGCCAACTCGGAGAATGACTTCTAAGGGACCATGCACATCGGCTCGGTCAGTCAGGTCTTCTTCGAGCCGTTCGACGGTTTCAAGAATGCGAGTGTCGGTGGTGGGTGGTGTCAGATAATCCGCTGGATACGATGCAATCTGTTGTGCGAGATAGATCTTTTCCAGGTGATGCCATCTCCGTTCCCGTTCCTCATGATTCAACTCTCCGGTCGTCAATTCCGGAACGATCTTCATGCGCAGGGACTTGATTCGGGGGATCAACGGACCGTCAGTCGATCGACCTAGCCACTCGTCTTCGAGGGGATCGAGTAAGTGGTCCACCAATCGCTCTTGGCGTTCAACGATCGTCCCCATCTGTGCTGATCCGAAATATTCGATTTCTTTCAGGCTCAACATCGCAAGGGTGACTCGATGGATCCGCTTCAAAATGGGAGCCTTTCGCAGACTGGTCCACGTCAATCGCTTTTCCAAATTGTCGAGGGTGCGAGAAACGGCTTTGTCGAGATCTCCCTTGAACAAATATTTGATCGCGACGGGATGGATGACGACTGGTTTTTCGTTCCCTTCCTTCAAGCGGCGTTTGGCTGCGGATCTTGCCATGAAGCCCACACCATCAAGCAGCGGTTGAAGCAAGTCATTCGTCCGAAAGACGGCTCCCTCTGGAAACACGACCAAAGGTCTTTCGCCTGTACTTAAGACATCGACGGCAGTGTCAAGCGCCTGGCGATCCATCCCTTCACGGTAGACACTGAACGCTCCCATGGTTCGAATCGCCCAGCCTTGCAATCGGCTTTGGTGAAACACATGCCAGCTGGCCATGGCATACATGAGCGTATCGGCTTCACGTGCCAAATAGGACAAAACGACAGGATCCGCATAGCGACAATGGTTCGGTGCCAACAGGACGCCGTACCCGCGTCGTTGGGATTCGCGAAAGTGGTCGACACCTTCCAATCGACAGGACACCACACCTTCGTAGCGTCGGAGATACCAAGGAATGATCCCTGTTTTGAGCATCAATGACGGAAACCATTTACCCCGGTGCGGGGGAATGAAGCGGTACGGTTTCTCAATGATGATGTCTTGCATGGGATGATGTCTTGCGGGAATTGCCCGTTGATTACGACTTGTATCCCCGAGGATGCGTGGAATGCCACCGCCAGGCAGTCTCCACGATCTTTTCGATCTCGACGTATTGGGGTTTCCAGTTGAGGGTTTGCTGCGCGAGGGTACTGTCAGCAATCAAGCACGCCGGGTCACCCGGTCGTCGTTCTGCCATCGCGATGGGAATCGGATGTCCAGTCACACGTCGGCAGGCTTCGATTACTTGCAGAACGCTGTGACCAACGCCGGTACCAAGGTTCATCGCCATCATTTTGTTCGGTTCCAACCTCTCGAGTGCTGCGAGGTGAGCCGAGGCCAAGTCATCCACGTGAATATAGTCACGAATGCACGTGCCGTCTGGCGTCGGATAATCGTTACCGAAGACCTGAATAGCGTCGCGCTGGCCCAAGGCGACTTGAAGCACAATCGGAATGAGATGACTCTCTGGATCATGATCCTCGCCGATCGTTCCGTCAGGTGATGCCCCGGATGCGTTGAAGTAACGAAGTGCCGCAACACCGAACCCATAGGCGTTCGCGTAGTCCCGAAGCGCGTGCTCGACGACGAGTTTGGTAAAGCCGTAGGGGTTGATCGGGTTCTGAGACGTGGTCTCGCGAATCGGCATGGTTTCGGGCTGGCCGTAGGTGGCAGTGGTGCTTGAAAAGACGAACCGCCAAACTCCGACGGATCTCATCGCTTCGAGCAACTCCAGGCTTGCCACAACATTGTTTTGATAGTACATGGCCGGGTGCTGCACTGATTCTCCAACCAGTGCAAACGCTGCAAAGTGCATGACCGCCTCGATCTCTTTTTCCATCAAGACCTTCATCAAGAGAGGGCGATCGGTAAGATTGCCTTGAATCAGCTGCTCTGGCTTGACACTTTCCGCGTGCCCACGCGAAAGATTATCAAAGACCCAAACGTGATGTCCTTGAGCCTCCAGCAGACGCACCGTGTGAGACCCAACATATCCCGCGCCTCCCACGACGAGAATTTTCATACAAAACCTTTCTGGAAACGTGGTAAGCTGTAGGGACGGAGCCGCCGAAACGGTATCGGGGAATCATGAAGGATGGACCAACAGAACGCAACCCTGGGGACACGATGCCCCCCTTATCGGATGGAGCCATAGGTTGGCAAAAAGCAAACTGAGACAGTTGCGGTTAGGGCAATCGGAGAAGGCTCAGCCGATCGAGACCATGTCGGGATGGCGGGATCGATTCCTTGTCTACCTTCGGACAGAATGCCACCTCGCCGCCAACTCGATTTCGGCATACGGTCGCGATTTGGAGCACCTTTCGACCTGGCTAAGGGGACGCTCGCCGACGCAACTGAAGATTCAAGACTTGACGGATTACATGTCGTGGTTGAAAGAGCAGGGGCTTGCTCCCTCCTCCATCTCACGCCACATCGTGTCGCTTCGGATGTTCTTCAAGTTTCTGCAGTTGGAGTCGGCCATCGTCGATAACCCCGCCGAACTCTTGACCACACCGAAAATGTGGCGGAGGGTGCCATTCGTTCTTAGTGTGGCCCAAATCGATCGCTTTCTCGAAGCCCCAAAGCCTGGCGATCCGTTGTGGATGCGCGATCGCGCCATTCTTGAGTTGATGTATGCAACTGGCTGCCGCGTCTCAGAGGTTTGCGACATGCTTCTGGCAAACGTGCATCTGAGCGAACGCTTTTGCCTGGCCGAAGGGAAGGGAAGCAAGCAACGCATGGTTCCTCTCGGAGCAAGAGCTGTTGAGGTCATCCAAAACTATCTGCAAAAGGAACGCCCGCTACTTGCGAAACACGTGGGGGAATCAGAAGCACCTTGGTTGATCCTATCTCGATCCGGACAGCGTCTTCGCCGCGAAGCTGTCTGGGAACTTGTCAAGCGTTACGTCAAACGGGTTGGGATCAGCGACGAAGCCACGCCACACACACTGCGACATAGCTTTGCGACACACTTGCTCGCTGGGGGAGCAGACCTGCGGCTCATTCAAGAAATGCTCGGACATGCCAGCATCCAGACGACGCAAATCTACACTCAAGTCGATAGCGGCAAACTCAAGAAAGTGCACCAGCAATTTCATCCGAGAGGATGAAACAGGAACACCGCCATCCGAGAGGATGACGTAATAAAAAAAGGCCCCCGGAAGAACCGAGAGCCTTGAATCAGCATTCATGGAATGACGGAACGGAATCCTCGAGCGAAGCTCGATCAGCCACCTGCAGGCGGCGTTTGGGTGCTGCCTGCCGGAATTGGGGTCGGATTCGCTTTTTGGTCTTCCATCATCTTCTTGTAACGGTTTGCATCTTCTTCGATTCGAGCTTTCACATCCGGTGGCGGCTCCTTCGATCCGGTACCTACTTGGTCTCCACCGCCGTCACATCCTGCCAAGGCCAAGGGCATGGCTGCCAAGCACAA
>JALOQW010000080.1 GCA_025459275.1 Pirellula sp. | reverse complement strand
CCACGCAGCGCGGGTTCCCCAAGTCACCGACGATGCAAACGAGTTTAGGATGGTTCGCGACCGCAGCCAGATTCTCGCGCGATCCGGTGCTCAAGTCGTCAACAACGACCACTTCGTGCCCGGATTGGAGCAAGTGCTCGGTGAGATGGGACCCAATAAACCCGCTACCCCCGGTGACTAAAATGCGCATGCCCAAGCTGACTCTTCGATGAAAAAGCGACGACGACTCTTCCGAATATCTTAATCCAAGACTGCGGAATGAACGACGTCCATTACCTGGTTTCACACTGCCGGTCGCGGCGCGGAGGGAGGATCGCTCGCCGCGCTGGTAATCTGCGAGGACTTTGCGGGCCTCGAGCAAGGGTTGTTACCGAGTCCGTGGTTTCGGCTCACGAGAACTTCCCAAGCTTTCCGATCCGCACTTAGTCAGGTACATTGATTGGACCTTTCCAGGAATTCTTGTCGTGTTCTGTAAGGCAGCAAATCGCATGGGATGCCATCGAATCATAAGGCTGAAATGGATATTCGGATTCGGCTGGATGTTTTTCGCTCTGGGCTTAACATCGATCAACGTATCCGCTCAAGGTACCAAGGCCCCGCCAGCGAATCGAAAGAGTCCCGGCGACAATGCTCGCAAAATGACCGACCAGGAACGGCGGTCTGAGAGAGCTCGCGAACTTTATGCTGACGCAGCCAACGCTCAGAACAATGGTGCGTACGACTTGGCTATCGAGCAGTGGTCGAAAATGATTGCGGAGTTCCCGGAATTACCCCTGACCTCCAGCGCCCGCCATTACCTCGGCGTTTGTTACCAGGAGCAGGATCCTCCCAACTACCCGAAAGCGATCGAAGCCTTTCGCGCAGCGCTGGAGGACTCCGAGCTCAAGGAACGCGAGGAGGCGTTGATCAATCTCGGTTGGTGTTTGTTCCAGTCCGGTACGTCAAAGGAACCGGCAGACAAAGCGCTGCTGGCAGAGTCTTCCAGATCGTTTTCGATGTTTCTCGATAAGTTTCCCGATAGCCCGCTGGCAGATAAAGCCATGTTCTATGCGGGTGAAGCCGAAGCGAGACAGGGACGGAATGATCGAGCCATTGCATTCTACAATCAGTTGCTGCAGAGTCGCCCGTTTGCCAAGTCTTCTCTGAGGCAGGATGCGATGTTCTCTCTCGGGTTGTCCTACGAGGACGTGCAGCAAACCAAGTTGGCGATGGAAACGTACGATACGTTTCTCACGACGTACCCCAAGCACGCGCTGGTGATCGACGCGACCGTTCGTATGGCCGAATTGGCGTTGCAGAGCCAACAGGCGGATAAGGCTGTACAGTTATTCGCACGAGTAGTAGATCAGCCTGAGCTCAAGAAGATGGCGATCGCTGATTATGTGCTGTACCGATACGCATTCGCCCTGGCGAAGGCTGGACAGTTGACTCAGTCCTCAGACGCATACAAGAAACTCTCGGAGCAGTTTCCAAACTCTCCGTATGCTGCCAACGCATCTTTGGCTATCGGTCAGACATTGATGCGTGACAAGAAGTACAACGACGCGGCGCGGGCGTTTGAACGTTTGCTCGCGACGAAAGATGAACGTGCAATCGAAGCCGCTCATTGGCTATGCCAGATCGCGATCCTTCAAAATCGCGCTCCTGATGCCATTCCGTTAGCTCGCGAAGCCCTGCAGTGGTCGTCCAAGTGGGATCCCCAGGCTCTGACGCCCACAACTGTTTCGATGCTCGCTCTGCTTCGCATGGACTTGGCCGATGGACTCTACGCGACAGCGGAGGGCAAGGCCGAAGCACGCAAGTTGTATGAACAGATTGCGGTAGAATCGACAGAATTGTCTATTGGTCCACGCGCGACCTACAACGCCGCCTTCGGAGCATTGCAAGCAGGCGAACATGCGGAAGCCCAGCGCTGGAGCGAAGCGTTTACCAAACGCTTTCCCAATGACGAGCTGGCACTCGATGTGGCTTATGTTCGGGCCGAATCGCTTCTTCAATTGTCACAGTTCGAGTCTGCGGCAACCGCCTTCGACCAGCTAGTGAGCTCTGCGACAGATCACCCATCGCTTCCAGCCTGGGAGTTGCGAGGGGCCACGGCAAAGTACCTCGCCGGTGATTACAAAGGAGCTCAAGCCTACATTCCAAAGATCTTGGCCAGATCCCCAGAGCCTTCAACAAGGGCCGAAGCCCTCTATCTGAACGGTGCGTCTTTCTTGAAACAACAGGAAACCAAAAAGGCGATCGAGGCGTTCGAGGCATCGCTCTTGGCTGATGCCGCTTGGACTCAAGCCGACGAAACGCTGCTGCTACTGTCCCAAGCCTACGAAGTCTTACAAGAAACAACGAAAGCAAAAGCCGCTCTGGAGCGACTGATCAAGGACTACCCGAACTCCCGTTTTCGAAAACAGGCGGAGTTCCGTCTCGGGCAGATGTCTGCAGCCGTGAAGGATTATCCAGCGGCACTCTCTTGGTACGATCGGGTGTTGTCTCAGCCGATCGATGGCTCGCTAGCAGATTTCGTCCGTTACGACAAAGCATTTGTTTTGATTCAAACCAATCGATTTGCGGAAGCTCTTGACTTGCTGAATTTGGTAAGTGACTCCAACAAGAATACATCGCTCGCTCGCGAATGCACGACCGCGAAGGCCATTTGCCTGCGCCGATTGAACCGTGCGGCTGAAGCCATTCCACCCTTGGAAAAACTTTTGGAGACAGAAACATCCATGGCCGGTCGCCCCAAGGTCTTGTACGAATTGGGGCTAGCCTATAGCGATCAGAAAGAGTTTCCGAAAACCATTCGTGTCCTTTCGGAGATCGCTCAGAGCTTCCCGGACTACCCTCTCATGGATCGGGTGATTTTTGAATTGGCTTGGGCTCACAAGTCGAATGGCGACGCAGACTCAGCCAAGCGATATTTCCAGAGGATCACCGAGCTCTTCCCCGAAAGCCCCCTCGCTGCCGAGTCATTCTTCCACGTGGGACAAACCGAGTTTGAAAACGCAAGCTTCGAGTCGGCTGTAAAAGCATACACTGTCGCAGCCACCAAATCGGCAAGCCCAGAGCTCCAAGAGAAATCGCTTTACAAACTCGGGCTCTCCCTGTTTCAACAACGAGCCTATGCCGACGCATCCGAGCAATTCACCAAACAGCTAAAGTCGTTTCCGGATGGGTCGCTCAGCATCGATGCCCGAATGATGATTGCCGAGTGTTCGTTCAAGCTGGAAAGATACACCACCGCTTGGCCTCAATTCGAACAAGCCCGCAAAGCTCTGGAAAGCCATCCAGATGCCTCCACCATTAACGACCAGGTTCGAGCCCTCATTTACCTCCATGGTGCTCAGTCGGCGCGTGAATTGAAGCGATGGAAAGACGTCGACGATTGGATCACTCGTATGCAAGATGTTATGCCTCAATCCAATTTGGATATGATTGCTAAATACGAACAAGCGTTTGCACGACAGAATTTGAAGCGGGTTGATGAAGCAGTGCAATTGTATGAAGAAGTTGCCGAAAGCGAACGGAATGCGCTCGGTGCTCGGGCTCGATTCATGATTGGCGAGGTCTATTTCGCGGACCGAAACTTCGCGAAAGCGGTGACTGAGTTCCAGAAGGTCATGTATGGCTTTGGTGGCAACCAGGCTGCGGATGATATCAAGAATTGGCAAGCTCGATCTGCGTTCGAGGCCGGGAGGTGTAGCGAAGTCTTTATCGCAGATCTCAGCGGCGAACGACGCAAGAAAGCCATCGAAACAGCCGTGAAGTTCTACGAGTACATCCTGGATAACCATTCCCAGCACGAAATGGCCGATCAAGCTTCTCAACGGATTTCCGAACTGAAGAAATCCAGCCAGGCAAAATGACCCTCGTCCTCTGAAGACGAACAAAGCCTAGGAAAGGATCTCTCGAATCACGTGCGCTGGGTCCACGCCAGTGAGGCGGGCATCGAGCCCTTGGAATTTGGCGGTGAAACGCTCATGATCGATCCCAAGTGTGTGCAGTAGGGTCGCATGGAAGTCTCGGACGTGGACTGGTTTGTCGATCACGTTGTAGCCATACGGGCAGGTCTCCCCGTACGTCATGCCGCCGCGAATCCCCCCTCCAGCCATCCACATGCTGAAGCATCGAGGGTGGTGGTCACGTCCGTAGTCGGTGGCGGTCAGCTTGCCCTGCGAATAGTTCGTGCGGCCGAATTCACCTCCCCAGATCACTAAGGTATCGTCGAGCATGCCTCGGTCCTTCAAATCTTGTAACAAGGCCGCAGTCGGTTGATCGGTCTCTCCACACTGCGTTCGCATCCCCCCGGGGACGCCACCGTGGTGATCCCAGCCTTGATGATACAACTGGATAAACTTCACGCCCCGTTCCGCCAAACGCCGCGCAAGCAAGCAGTTCGCTGCAAAGGTCCCGGGCGTGCGAACGGAAGCCCCGTATCGTTCAAGCGTGGCTTCCGTTTCAGTCGACAGGTCGGTGACTTCCGGAACACTCGATTGCATCCGGAAAGCCATTTCGTATTGGGCTATCCGCGCTGATAATTCGGGGTCACCCGTTGCGTCTGCTTGGAGTTCATGAAGTTCTTGAAGGCGGTCGAGCATGCGACGTCGACTGGCTGAATCGATGCCCGGTGGATTCGTCAAATACAGAACCGGCTCTTTTCCGGATCGGAATTGAACGCCTTGGTATCGGGCGGGCAGGAATCCCGCTCCCCACAAACGAGAATAGAGAGGCTGATCAACCTTGCCTTTAGTGATCAAGACGACGAAGCTTGGTAGATTCTCGTTATCGCTCCCCAATCCATACTGAATCCAAGCCCCGATGCTTGGACGACCCGAGATCTGATTCCCAGTCTGCAAGAATGTGATCGCTGGATCATGGTTGATCGCTTCGCTCGTCATCGAACGAATGATGGCCATATCGTCAACGTATTTTGCAGTATGCGGCAGCAACTCACTGACCCATGCGCCGCATTGACCATGCTGAGCGAACTTGAAGATCGAACCCGCCAAAGGGAGCGTGGCTTGATTGCCAGACATGCCTGTCAAGCGTTGCCCCTGGCGCACCGAGTCGGGAAGCGGTTCCCCCTGCTGTTCGTTCAGCAGTGGTTTGTAGTCAAATGTCTCGAGCTGGGAAGGACCGCCGGCCATGAACAGATAGATCACACGCTTCGCAGTCGGTGTGTGGTGCGTCGGATTGAGGACACCTTGGGTGGCGACCCCTGAGGTTCCTTGTTCGGAATCCGACGGTTGCACGCCTCGAGATATGCCGTTCGACATCAGATCTGCGAGTGCAATGCCACCGAACCCCATGCCTGCTCGAAGCAGCCACTGACGACGACCAAGCAAGTTTGATACGGATTCTTGAGTGAACACGATGGTGGATTCCTACTTTAATTCCGGCTGTTGACAATCTCGTCCCAAATCAACGTTTCATGACGAATTCGTCGAAGCACATCAATGTCTCGGCAACGACACAGGTCGCGGCCAGGTCTACTGGATCGATCGAGGGATCCGCAGGGCGATCTCCCACTTTGAGAAACTCTACCGCAGCCGAGGGGTTCTCTTGAAAATACTCCCGTTGCTCCAGATACATTCGCTCAATCACCTCATGCTCCTTAGCGGACAAAGGACGGCTGATCACGCGAATCGCAAGATGGTCCCACCTCGCTTTTCGATTCTCCGCCGTTTCTTGATTCTCCGTGGTGGCTTGAATGGCTCGCTCGGCAACGGCGCGGGCAGCTTCGATGTACTGTGGATCGTTGAGCAGAACCAGTGCCTGGAGTGGAGTCGTGGTAGTCTCGCGCCGAGCGGTGCATGTTTCACGACTCGTCGCGTCGAAGGCCAACATGCTTGGAGGTGGGGCGGTTCGCCGCCAGAATGTATACATGCTGCGACGGTATAGTCCTTCCCCCTTTGCTTGGTGGTAGGCTTTTCCGGTACCCGATTCCTCCCACAAGCCGGTGGGTTGGTAAGGCATGACACTAGGCCCTCCGACCTTCGGAGCAAGGAGTCCACTCGTGAACAAGGCTGCATCGCGCACCTGTTCGGCAGAGAGGCGATGTCTCGGGCCCCGAGTCAGCCATCGGTTCTCGGGATCCTTGACTTCCCACTCGGGATTGCGTGATGAAGACGACTGACGATATGTCGCGGAAAGGACAATTTCTTTACAGAGCTGCTTCACATTCCAGCCTTGGTCCATAAATCGCCTCGACATGGCATCGAGAAGTTCCGGATGCGAGGGTGGTTGCCCCTGGCTGCCAAAGTCTTCGAGGCTCGCGACGATACCTCTACCAAAAAACAGCGACCAGAATCGATTCACCGCTACGCGGCTGACGAGCGGGTTTCGTGAATCGACCATCCAGTAGGCTAATTTCAGCCGATCGTTTTTGGATGAAGTCTCTGAACCTGGCTCGCTCGCGACAGAGAGTGCAGGTAGAGGTTCTGGAGCAACGGGATCGCGCGGGGCATCGTACGCGCCGCGATCCAGGATGAAGGTTCGCCGTGGCTTGATCGCGGGAGCCATCGCCATAATCTGCCGAACATGGACCACGAACTCGTTTTCCTGATGGCGGGCTTCACGCAATGCCGATACGAGCCCGTCATACTCCGCATCTCCTCGCAAAGACCGGGGGTCCCAACGACTCGCTGCCGCAGCCAGCACTTCAACGCGTCGTTCATTTTCTGTGCCAGGAGCTTGCAGGAATAGCTTCGCCATTTCGACCGCGTCCAGTTCTTGGTCGAATATCTGCAGTTCGTCCACGCATCCATCTCGGAATCCGATGTCGCGGAAGCGAGCGCCGATCGCGATGGGCAAACTTCCGGCCGACGAATCTCCCCATTCCGAACGATGACGAAAATCACGGGTCAACTGATCGCGCTCAACGACCGTGTCGATCGGCTGGCCATTCACGAACAGGCGGACTCCCGAAGCGCGGCTGCTGCCATCGTACGTGATCCCGATTTGAGTCCATGCATCGAGCGGTATCGCGTTGATGGCTTCCACACGCAACGCATCACCTGGCCAAAAGTGAATCAACGAGAACTGTGGCTTGCCCTGCTGCAGCACCAATTGAAGTCCTCGAAACGCCGAATCCTCGGCAGCTTGACTTTGATGGACCACGATCACTCGGTCAGCATGAGCGGCGGGTTTGACCCATAGGCTGAAAGAGAATGGGTCCGCCCGTCCTAATTGAATCTGCCGTTGCTTGGACGCATCGCCACCTTCGGTAAGCATCAACGGGAACGATACGGCATCATCGCCATTGAATCGTGTGGCCATGCCGAAGACACCTTGTTCGCTTCCTTCCAAAGGAAAGGACCATGTTGCGGTTGGAGCATCCGCAGAGTTCAGCGCTGCATTTCGAGATTCCAGGTCCTTTTTCGACAACCACGTTTCATGCTTTTGATTCACAACTTGCTCGAGGCGCGCTTCGAGCTCCGTAATTCGATGCCGCAATTGCTGGTGCTGCTGCTCCTGATCTCCTTCGTACAGGGACAAGGCAGGCGTCGGAGTACCTTGAGTGAAATGGGAATAGAGACCATGTTCGTCGATATCCGCAAAGTAAGCTGCCAGCGAATAGAAGTCCCGCTGCAAGATTGGATCGTACTTGTGGTCATGACAGCGCGCACACTCGAGCGTTAACCCGAGAAATGCAGTCCCCGCCGTGACCGTTCGGTCGGCCACGTAGACTTGCCGAAACTCTTCTTCGATACTCCCCCCTTCGTTAGTCTGTCGATGAAGTCGATTGAATGTGGTTGCAAGTCGCTGTTCCTGAGTTGCATTAGGGAGCAAATCGCCGGCAATCTGCCACACGATAAATTGATCATAGGGCAGGTTCCGATTGAATGCGGAGATCAGCCAGTCGCGCCAAGGCCAAACGTTCATATTGACATCTGCCTGGTATCCGAACGTATCTGCATACCGAGCAACGTCGAGCCACATCATGGCCATCCGTTCGCCGAATGCAGGCTGTTCCAGTAGTTGCTCAACGATCCGCTCGCGAGCCACCTCCGATGAATCATCTGAGATGGCCTGGATCTCTTCTGGGGTCGGGGGCAACCCAGTCAAGTCCAAGCGGACCCTGCGCAGCCAACGCAACGGTTCCGCAGGTTTTGCAGGCTCCATCCCCAGGTGCAACATTTTGTTCAGAACAAAAGCGTCCAGGTTCTGCCGCGGCCAGTCACTCCATTTCTCAGGAACGGTGGGCGTTGGAATGGACGGTGGGATCGGAACGAATGCCCAGTGGGCTTCGTACTTGGCCCCTTCGTCGATCCAGCGGCGAAGCAAATCGATTTGCTCCTTCGTCAACTTCTTTCCCGTTTTTGGCGGGGGCATGATCTCGTCCAGATCGTCGGTCACAATGCGAGCGATCACCCCGCTTGCTTCCGCGTCCCCTTCAACCAAAGCGCCGCTCGCGATCGCTTCCTCCCTAGAATCCAACCGCAGTCCGGCTTGTCGGGCGTGCGAATCCGGGCCATGGCACGCAAAGCATGCATCGGACAGAATGGGGCGAATATCCCGATTAAACTGGACGGCATCTTCTCCATCCGCCGGCTGGGCTTCCAAGCAGAAACCAAGCCAGATGCAGGTAAAAACAGCCCAAACGTAGGTACGATTTCTTAGTCGCATGCAAATGAGGGAAACGCAAGGAGAGATTGGATGCAAGAATGCACTCGGTGGGATTCGATAGTATTATACTTGATAGCTTGCATCCCGACCACGGTTGCAAAGCCATTGATGAAATAAGCTCGTGGACCAAACAAGGTCGTTGGCCAAGAAGGAACTCGAATGACACCTGTGCGAACCAGTCAGCTCGAACGACAGACTGCCGAAACGTCGATTGAAATCCGGTTGAATTTAGACGGGACGGGTAAGAACGACATCCACACCGGGGTTGGATTCCTAGACCATATGCTGGTGCTATTCGCTCGCCATGCGCTTGTGGACTTGGAATTGCGTGCGCACGGAGATTTGCAAGTCGACTCCCATCACACCACCGAGGATGTCGGAATCTGTCTTGGCCAAGCCATCAGAGAGTGCCTAGGAGACAAGTCAGGCATCCGTCGCTACGGGCATATGGTGCTCCCGATGGAGGAAACGCTAGTTACATCCGCCGTCGATTTCAGCGGTCGGTCCTATCTGGTGTTTCAAGCCCCCATGCCTTCCCCGAAGATTGGGGAATTCGACAGCGAACTTATCGAAGATTTTTGGCAGGCGTTTGCTGCCAACGCCCATTGCAATCTCCATGTGCTTCTTCACTACGGACGCAACACTCACCACATCGCCGAAGCGATCTTCAAGGCAACAGCCCGTGCGATCCGCATCGCAGTGGAGATAGATCCACGACAACAAGGAATTCCCAGCTCCAAAGGTATCCTGTAGTATAAAGCTTTGGGTACAAACTTTTGCATACGATCTGTAGCATTGGAAGCGTTTGAGCCGAGGTACCGTAGGTATGAACATTCTGACTTGGCTCAAGAGCCTGTTTTCTCGCCGCGAGCGATCGCTGGCTGTCTACCGCTCAGGAATGGTGAAGGCCAAGAAGGGTGACTTTGCCGGAGCGATCGTTGATTACACTCAAACGCTGGAGGCGAAGAACACTCCGCCCGATGTGGTTGCGATGGCGATGTACAATCGCGCTTTGGCTTACTCCGCAATCCACGAAGATGCCAAAGCTGCCCAGGATTTAAAAGACGTTCTCGCCATGCCAAGTCTTCCAGAGAGCATCAAGGTCGCCGCCAGCCAGCGTCAAGAGCGCGTTCGACGTCGCGAAGCTTAGGCATGGCATGTGATTTCTGGCTCAGGCTTGACGCTTGATGGCACGTGTCAGAACGCGGTCAAGGGCCGATGCAAACCGGGTCCGGTCTCGTTGGCTATAAGGTCTTGGTCCCGACAACTCCATGCCAGCACCTCGAGCCGCGTCCAGAAAATCTCGCGATGCCAACCTCGAACCTACGTTGCGATCTTCGAACACCTCCCCTCGAGGGTCGAGGACGTAGACATCTTTTGCAACCAATTGTGCCGCCAAAGGAATGTCCGCGGTGATGGCGATATCCCCGGACTCCGAGTGGTCTACGATGTACTGATCCGCGACGTTGGCACCATCCCGAACCGCGATCGCTCGGATGAACTGGCTCCCCGGGGGAACGCCGATCGATTGGTTCGCGACGAGAATCACCTCGAGGCCTAGACGTTTGGACGCTCGATAGACGAGCTCTTTTGCTTCGCGTGGTGCTGCGTCGGCATCGATCCAGATCTTCATCTCGCAAAACAATCAGCCGGATATTTCCCAAGATGAGCGGCGAGCTGATTCGCTGGGGATCGGCCTGTTCCAACTCAAACATCCCCATATCGTGCACGCGACGACATGAACCGCCATCATGGTCAATCCCCAGTATAACGGGTTCCCTTGCCAAACCACGCTGATCATTCGGTACAGGACTTCGAAAATACCAATCCGAGTCAGTGACAGGAGAGCAATAAAAAAGACGGCAAGGTAGGTGACGATACCAACGGCCGGCGCGAACAGAATTCCGACGGCAATACCTGTCCAACGAGGGCTTAATGAAGGCATCGATGAATCCTTGTTCCAAATTCAATTTGACAGTTGACTACGCGAACAGAACCTTAGCTTGGCAATTGGAGTTTGCAAAATCAGCGAGACGATTTTTCGTGAGTTCCCGTTTTGCTATGGATTGATGCATCGAAAAAGCCGCGTTTTGCGCGATTGTGTCGAGGATTCTTGGCAGCACGACGCATGGCCAGTACTTTTTCATATACTTTCCTAGGCCTGGGGGTTTCTTCCCCAAGACCACGAACGGACAACCGCCAGTTCACCAACTCCGTCAGAATCTTATGAACAACATCGGACGCAATCCACTCCGTCTCCAAACCGTTGGGGCTTGGATGGCTTTTCTCGTAGGGATGGCTATTTTGTTCGGCGAGCCCGTAGCAAGGGCCCAGTCGGCTGCCGACTTGGAGGGACTGTTTCAATCGTTTCTAGAGGAAGAGTGCCGGATTCACCCCGCCTTCGCGAGTGCGATGGGGAATCACAACCATGACCATGAACTGGATGACTTGACACCGGAAGCTCGAGCCAACGATGTCGAACGGTATCGAGACTGGCTGAAACGGATCTCTGCTTCGATCGACTTGAATGCGCTGCCTCGCTCTTCGCAAATCGACGCGGAGATTTGGATGCATGCCTTGAGGTACCGGATCTGGCAAGCCACCGAAACGGATGACTTCGCCAACGATCCGCGGGTTTATCTCACCTACGCTTCGGACAGTGTTTTTGGATTGCTGACACAGTCGACCCTCCCCAAACATCGTAATGTTGAAAACGCCGCGAGACGTATCAGTTTGATCCCTACCGTGGTCGCGGCAGCCAAGCAATCGATCAAGAATCCACCCAAGATTCTCACGGAGATTGCGATCCAGAGAACGCAGGGAGCGATCGACTTCTATGAGGAAGGTATCTTCGTGCTCGCCGACGAGTCTCGGCAATTGAGCTTGCTCAAGGACCCCTGCGAACAAGCCGTCTCGTCCTTGAAGGAGTTCAAGCAATATCTGGAAAACGACGTTCTGCCACGTTCAAGTGGTTCGTGGCGGCTAGGGAAGAAGAAGTTCTACGACAAGCTCGAACTCGAACTGGACTCGGGATTAACAGGAGACGAGGTGATCGCAGAAGCTCGTTCCGAAGCAGACCGCGTCGAACAAGAAATGTATTACGTCGCCAAGCAGCTTTGGCACGAGCTGTTCCCTGACCGTGTGGTGCCGCCGGATGATCCTCAAGGTCGCCGCGATACGATCCGCACCGTTTTGAATCAACTCGGTAAATCACACGGCAAGCCCGAAGAGCTGGTCGAAGATGCCAAGAAGACTGTTGCCAAGATCCAGACGATGATTCGGGAGAAGAACATTTTGACTCTCCCTAACCCGGATCAATGCGACATTATCGAAATGCCCGAGTTTCAGCGAGGATTCTCAGCCGCATATCTCAACCCTGCCCCACCTCTCGATGCCAATGCCAAAAGTCTCTATGCGATCTCGCCTCCCCCTTCCGATTGGCCAGAATCAAGGCAGAAGGCGTTTCTCGAAGAGTACAACACATACATGCTACAGATCCTAACGATCCATGAGGCTTATCCAGGGCATTATGTCCAGCTCGATTACTCGAACCGATCACCGTCGTTGATTCGCAAGGTATTCGCATCGGGAGTCTTTGCCGAAGGCTGGGCCGTCTACACCGAGCAGATGATGCTCGATCAAGGTTACGGGCACGGCGATCTCGCGCTGCGACTGCACCAGCTCAAATTCTATTTGCGAGCGGTCCTCAATGCGATTTTGGACCATTCCATGCATTGCGAGGATATGAGCGACCAAGAAGCGATGACGCTGTTGATGGAGCGCGGATATCAGACCGAGGGAGAAGCATACGGAAAAGTACAAAGGGCAAAGCAGAGTTCGTGTCAGCTATCGACCTACTTTGTAGGACGAACTGCTTTTTATCGTCTTCGACAATCCGTGCAGCGGGCTCGCGGCGACACCTTCGAACTCGGGCCGTTTCACGAACAAGTCCTGAACTGCGGCACGCTCCCCGTGAAATATCTCCCAGAACTAGTACGGTAGCTGGTCAGTCAGGCTTCCATCGGGGCGAGCCCGATGGTGAGCGGTGAGGGCGAGGCGTGTAGCGGGTC
>JALOQW010000433.1 GCA_025459275.1 Pirellula sp. | reverse complement strand
CACCGAAGGGGTCGGCAAGAGCAGCCTGGCAGCAACCACCCCCAAACCAATCTTCATCCAGACCGAAGATGGCCTTGGCGAAATCGATTGCGACAAGTTCCCATTGGCCAAATCTCTCGAGGATGTCTTTGCAGCTTTGACAGAGCTTGAAACTCAGGATCATGAGTACGAAACCGTCGCGATCGATTCCCTGGATTGGCTCGAGCGACTGATTTGGGATGCCGTGTGCCGACGCGAATCGGCTACCACGATCGAGAAGGTTGGCGGTGGATACGGCAAAGGCTACACGCTTGCCTTGGATTACTGGCGCAAGCTTATCGAGAAGCTTGGCAACCTCCATCGTGACCGGGGCATGATGATCTTTCTGATCGCCCATGCCAAGGTCGAGAAGTTCGAGGATCCCGAAGCGCCGGCCTACGACCGCTACTCACCTCGCCTCCACAAACACGCCGGTGCCATCATCACCGAATGGTGCGATGCGGTTCTGTTTGCCACGAAGCGTTTTACGACTCGCACCGAAGAGAGCGGCTTTGGTCGCCAGCGAGCGATCGCAGCACCGATCGGCGCCGCCGGTGGTGAACGCATTCTCAAAACGGTCGGCGGTCCCTCATGCGTAGCCAAGAACCGTTACCGGCTCAAACCTGAAATTCCCTTGGCTTGGGATGCGATTGTTGGCGGCATCCTCGGTCCTATGAACGAACTGTCCAACCCTGTTTCTGTACCAGAAGGAGTAACGAACCTTGGCTAATCTCAACAACTTCAATGCGAACCAAGTCGAACCCACCTCGGATTTCGAACCGATCCCGGCTGGCAAGTACCTGGCGATCATCACCGAATCGGAACTCAAGCCGACGAAGTCTGGTTCGGGCAGCTATTTGCAGCTGACCTTCCAAATCATCGAAGGGGAATACAAAGGTCGATTCCTTTGGTCCCGACTGAACCTTCACAACGCGAATGCGACTGCGGTGCAGATCGCTCAAGCGGAGTTGTCGGCTATCTGCCGTGCGGTCGGAGTACTCACTCCGGGTGATTCGGTCGAGCTGCATAACTTGCCGTTGGTAATCACGGTCAAGTGTCGCAAGCGCGAGGACACGGGCGACATCACCAATGAGATCAAGGGGTACGCCAAACCTGCAGCCGCGACTGCGCAGCCTCAGCAAGCGAGCCACACAACTCCACCATGGAGACGTCCCGCGTGATCGAACTCGAACTGCCGTTCCCGCCGTCGGTAAATCACTACTGGCGGCGGGTTGGAGCACGGACGCTCATCAGCCGCGGGGGTCGACTCTTCCGACATCAGGTTGTGTCGATCCTCGCGGCGCGCGGCGTTCGCCCACTCGATGGGCCACTTGAGGTGTTCATCGAGCTCTATCCCCCGGATCGCAGACGCCGGGACGTGGATAACTCTCAAAAAGCTTTGCTCGATTCACTTGGGCATTGTGGTGCGTACGACGACGACAGCCAAATCATCCACCTCGACACATGGAAACGCGAACCGATCCCTGGCGGCATGGTGTTTGTACGCATCTCGAAATGCATGGAAGAGTAAATCGTGACTGAGAGTCTTGAGGATTATTGTTGCCGCGACTGCGGTGTCCTTGTCAAAAACGGGAAAGAGGAATGTCCAGCATGCGGCAAGCTGCTCCGCGCAGAACCGCCGCGACATAGAAAACGTGTCGGTATTGATCTGGACCGTGTTCTGATCGATGAACCAGAACGAACGTACGAATCGCGTTTGGAAGACGGCTTCTCGATGCTTGACTGGGGGTGAGCGCATGTTGCTACGTCCCTACCAACAAGCCGCTGTCGATGCCATCTACAACCATCTACGCGATCGCGATGACAATCCGTGCGTGGTGATTCCCACAGCAGGTGGCAAAACACCTTGTATGGCCACGATCTGCAGGGATGCGGTCACTCTGTGGAATGGCCGCGTCTTGGTTTTGGCCCACGTCAAGGAACTGCTACAGCAGACCGCCGACAAGCTAACGGCCGTATGTCTGCAGGTGAACTTTGGTATCTACTCGGCAGGCCTCAAGCGACGCGATACCGACAATCCGGTTATTGTCGCCGGCATCCAATCGGTGTTTCGACGTGCGTGCGAGCTCGATCGCTTCGATCTGATTATCATCGACGAAGCCCATTTAATTTCGCCAGATGGCGAGGGGATGTACCAACAATTCCTCGCGGATGCCAAGAAGGTCAATCCTCATTTGCGGATAATTGGCTTTACGGCCACACCGTTTCGACTCAAGGACGGACCGATCTGCGCCCCGGAAAACATCCTCAACTCCATCTGCTACGAAGTCGGAATCAAAGAACTGATTCGGGACGGATTTCTGTGTCCGCTTGTCTCGAAGTCAGGCAAAGAGCAAATCGACTTCGGCTCGCTCCACATCCGTGGTGGCGAATTCGTCGCCGATGAGGTTGAAGCCCTCATGGATAGCGAGTCATTGGTCAAGTCAGTATGTCGCGAGATTGTGGAGCAAACAACCGACCGCAACGCAGTACTGATCTTCTCCAGCGGCGTTCGGCATGGCAACCACATCGTCGATACGCTCCGTTACAAGCATGGGATCGAATGTGGATTCGTCACAGGCGATACCTCTACGGCAGATCGCGACCAATTGCTCCATCGGTATCGCAGTGGTGATCTGAAGTACCTTTGCAACGTCAATGTGCTAACCACTGGCTTCGATGCTCCCAATATCGACTGCGTGGCCCTGGTCCGGCCGACAACATCACCGGGACTTTTCTATCAGGCGGTCGGTCGCGGCTTCAGACTTCACCCGAGCAAACAGAACTGTTTGGTTCTCGATTTCGGTGGCAATGTCCTGAGACACGGACCGGTCGATTGTCTTCGCATCAAACCCGCGGGCAGTACATCCACGGGCGAAGCGCCGGCCAAGCAATGTCCCGAATGCAATGCACTCATCGCGATGGGATATGCGAATTGCCCCGAGTGTGGATTCACTTTTCCACCACCTGAAAAGCAGAATCACGAAGCCAAAGCATCCGAGGCGGCGATCCTCTCAGGCCAGGTGACCCTGACTCGCTATGACGTGACCGACGCGCATTACTACAGCCATCTCAAGCGTGGGGCACCCGAGGATGCTCCGCGATCGATGCGAGTCGACTACATGGTCGGCTGGCGAGCCCACAAATCCGAGTGGATCTGCTTTGAGCACTCGGGTTACGCACGACAACGCGCCGTGGCTTGGTGGAAACAGCGCTCTCCCGATCCGGTCCCCGAAACAACGGACGAAGCCCTTATGCGGATCGAAGGGGGAGCCGTAGCTCCAACCTTAGCGATTACGGTCCGAAGCGTCTCGGGCGAAGAATTCGACCGGATCGTTGATTACGAGCTGAGGCCAATTCCGGAACCGCTCGACCAACAACATTTTTCCAATGAACTCAATGACGAGGAGGTTCCGTTTTGATGACTTCACCCAACTCCGCACCGTTGCTCGAGTCCGCTTTGGCATATCGAGAGTGTGGTCTCTCCGTCCTACCGGCCGTTCGCCTGCAAAAACGTCCTGCACTGTCTGGTTGGAAGACTTATCAAACCAACATTCCAAGCGAACGGCAGTTGCTGGATTGGTTCTCGAATCCTCATGATGCGATTTGCGTCGTGACGGGAGTCGTGAGTGGCAACCTTGAGATGCTCGACTTCGATCGAGGTGGCGATCGTTTCGATGCATGGGCGGCAACGATTCCACCCGCACTCTTGGCACGCCTGGTCATCGAGACTAGCCAGTCAGGTGGCAAGCACGTCATCTATCGCTGCTCGGAACCGATCAACGGAAACATGAAACTTGCGATGGGGTACCGCGATGGCTCCCTTGTCACACTCATCGAGACGCGCGGCGAAGGGGGACTCTTCCTCTGCGCCCCGACTTTCGGCTACACCATCCTCCAAGGTTCACTCAACGAAATTCCTGTGCTTACGCCACAGGAGCGTGAGCAACTCTTGGAAGCTGCGTGGGAACTCAACGCGCATCTGCCTGCAGCGGAGGTCCCCGTTGATTCCCAATTCGTACCCGAAAATCGTCCCGGGGATGACTTCAACAATCGAGGGGACGTCCGGTCACTGTTGGTCAAGCACGGTTGGACGCTCGCGAAGGCAGGCGAGAATGAACTCTGGCGACGACCTGGAAAATCCCATGGGTGGTCGGCTTCACTCAAGGACAAGTCATTCTACGTCTTCAG
>JALOQW010000432.1 GCA_025459275.1 Pirellula sp. | reverse complement strand
TGCATCTCTAACGTGTCGCGCAGCGAAATGCGTTCATCCGAGTTTCGAGTCGCCTGCGGAAGGATGCGATCCAATAGCCATCGAGCGCGCGTGGCATCGGCTGCACATGCGTCGTTGAGGCGCATTAGATCTCGTTTGGACTGCGACGTCAGATCCTTGACCTCTTTGCGAATCAGCTTCGGCGCTAGAATCGAGTAGTACCCGTCGGGCATCGTAGCCTGGTCTCCTTGGAGCAGTTCACACCACGAACCTCGGTCATTGATACGGAAATCGTAGACCACCGGATCCATCGCAAAGGGGAGCCGCAGCTCAAGCCCTCGTTTGATCGCGACCAACGTCTCGAGTAACCATGGCCGAGCCTCGTTCTGGATGGCGGGATCAAAGTAGAATCCCATTCCTCCCCCGGACATGCCACCCAACATCATGAATCCCCAATAGCGATCGCCCCAACGTTTTTGGCAGGCATCGATGACTGCTTCGGTGAAGTGGTTGGTACACCAAGGAATGATGGTCTGCAAAGGGCCTTCGAAGTTCTCTGTGGTCAAGGCTGCTAACCGTCGGATGTTCCCTGCCTGAAGCGATTCGACGATTTGCGTGTAGATCTCCATTGCACGCTGTCGGGCCTGCCACTCCCGTTCGCCCCGAACGAGATACTTTTCAGAGACCATTTCAAGGATCGGTCCGACATTCTGAGCCATGCCGCCATAGATCAAGATCAAACTGCGTTGCAGAGCATCGCGAGCGGCCGCTGGCAATGGCTTTGGGCCCAGGATCGTATGTTTGGGTAGTAATCGCCCACGACTGATTCCAAACTCGGGATCGTCACTCTCGGCAAGCACCCCTTCGATACGCTTGATCCCCTGCCAGATCCCTCCTGAGTCCTGCCATCCACCTCCCGATCCTCCGAGCCACTCACCCAGAATGGCTCGCGCCGTAATCAGTCGTTGATCGGCGACGGCTAACCCACCATCCAATTGCGAAACCTGACCTGTGGCACGCATCAGAACGGAGATCAAACAACCCAGCAGGTTGGTGGAAACGGCCAAGCGGGAGCCTTTGGGTATGTCATTGACTTTGCTGACGAGTTCCAGTCCGACTCCTTTTTGCCCCGTGATCGTCTTGAGCAACTCCGCCATCGATCGTCGACACCCCTCCATGGCTGGAGGGACCAGCCCCGATGCGATCAGGGCCCCCTTAAGCAGCCCCAGGTAGTCCTTGGCGAAATCGAAGACTTCGTCGATTTGCGTCAACTCCACTTCGGCCCCCAGGTCGGTACTGACCAATCGGAGCACGGGGCGATCGATCACCCGCAGGTAAGCTTCGACCGGAGGCCGAGGCTCGCGATCCCGGCCGTAGACCCCTAGGTCGATGGAAGCGTTGAGGACTTTGGCCCCTTCGGGAAAATCCATGCCGAGAAAAAAGATATCGCTCCAGGCCGAATGAGAAAAATCCATCCGAACGCTGGTCCGTTCGAAAAGAATCGGGTAATCTCCTGTCTTCGCGTCACTTCGGAGCAACGACTTGTTCAGACGAAGCGGATGGTCATCGGGATGGGCCACCCGAAACATCCATTGATTGCCTCGGACGGTCCGAACACTGCGCCGGACTTGGTCTGCCAGGGTCTGGATCCCGAGTTGGTGATACGCCTTGGCCAGCGCGCTGCTTACCGCCAGCGTCGGCCCTTCATTTTCCTGGATGAGCAGGAGAGTGTCGATCGCTTCGCTGAACCGACGCTCAAGAATATGTCGATAGGCGTCATAAGGCAGAAGTCCTGCAGCGGATTCTGGAAAGGTGCGAGGGAGCAGATAGCGATAGATCGAAGCGAGGAGCATGTGAGCTCGCACGCGATGGTACAGGTTGTCGGACTTTCTACGAAACTGATCCAGTTCGCGAGCCGAGGCTAGGAGACCACGGCTATCCAAGCCCTCTGCGAGCGACTCGAGGGTACGATTGCGCAGCGTATCCTCTTCGGCCAGGATGGTTTGGATCCACGCATTGTTGGGAACATGGGACATGCCGGGCTGCTCCTAAACGCTTAACGTTGAACGCTGAGGAGTTCGACGAGTTGAGTCAGGATACGATCCCGATCGACCCCGGCGAGTCCCAACGCGAGTTGTGCGTTGAGTAAACCATACTTGATGCCGATGTTGTATCGCTGACCATTTACTTCGCACGCGAGATATCGCTGGCGCGATGCCAGCTCTTGCAATGCGTCGGCCAACGGCACTGATCCCGTTCGAGAAGCGACCAATTGCTCAAGGATATCCAGGACGGTCGCCGTTAAGACATGCATCCCGAAGAAGCAGAGGTAGGTTCCACTCCGAAAACCTGCGATCGTGAGCTCTTGCTCCGCCAGCGTGGGAGTTGGTTTCTCGATGACGCGTTTGACTTCATACAGATCCGTTTCTTGGGCTACACGCAATCCACCGACGGTCCCAAAATACGGGAGCATATGTTCGCGGGTCCCTTGGACGGCCGAAACGGTGCATTCATACTTGCTTGCGACCTGGACCAAGTGCTGGGCACACTTCTTTTCGTTGCGGCTGAGATACAAATGGTCCCCAACAAGATGCAGAAACGGTTCGTCGCCGACATAATCTCGGGCGCACAAAAGAGCTTGGCCGTAACCGCGGGCCTCTTGCTGAACGACGAAGGTCAATCGATCGACCAGCTTCCCAGCCGCCTCGCGGTAGGCATCCTCGGAACCGGGACTCA
Organism: Pirellula sp.; assembly: GCA_025459275.1. GTDB lineage: Bacteria > Planctomycetota > Planctomycetia > Pirellulales > Pirellulaceae > JBKCUI01. The sequence continues at coordinate 1,496 of JALOQW010000432.1, read as the reverse complement.
AGACGATCGCGATCGAGTCGATCCCGGCGGCGTCGATCTCCTCGATGATCATTTCCAAGGCCGTTTTTTCGACCCCGTCCCGATCGACGAGATGTTGCAACGGGAGTGATGATTGTCCAGGGCCTGCAGCAGTGACGACAGCTTTGGTGATTTTCATGATTCGCGGGCTTTGCGTTCTTCCATTTCGATCATGGTTCCAATCATGGTTTCTAAATCCATCCGCATCGACCATCCAGGATAATCTGCCCGGAACTTGCGCATATCCGAGATGTAGCAAATATGGTCCCCTGTCCGATGTTTGTCGCTGAGGGTGGTCTGCATTCGATGGGGACTGATCCGTTCGATGATCTGGATGCACTCCAGGACCGATGCCGAGTTCTCACGGCCTCCACCCAGGTTGTAGACCTCACCGGGTCGAGGGGCTGCCGCAAACGCTTCAAAGGCCCGGATCACGTCCGAGCTTTCGATTTGGTCTCGAACTTGTTTTCCTTTGTAACCATAGATGGTGTAGGGCTTGCCATGGACTGCCACATGCACCAGGTAGGAGAGGAAGCCGTGCAGCTCGACTCCGGAGTGACTGGCTCCGGTCAGGCATCCGCCTCGAAAGATCCCAACCTTCATTCCGAAATAGCGGCCATACTCCTGAGCCAAGATATCGCCAGCTGTCTTGGAAGCACCAAATAGAGAATGAAGCGTCTGGTCGATGCGGCATTTTTCGGAGACACCGTGGTAGTCTTCTTCGCGTGCGTACTCCCAACGCGTTTCGAGTTCCACGAGCGGGATCTCGTTGGGAGCATCGCCATAGACCTTGTTGGTGCTCATGTGGCAAAACACGGCGTCGGGTGCGAACCGCCGAGTCGCCTCCAGCATATGCATCGTGCCGAGCGCGTTCACTTCGAAATCGAGGATCGGGATCTCGGCTGCTTTGTCATGCGAAGGTTGCGCAGCGCAGTGAATGACCAGCTCTGGTGGTTGTTTGGAGAATAGATCGAAGATTTGGTCTCGGTCTCGGATATCGAGCTCGTGATGCACGAATCGATTCGTCTCTGATTGCAGCCGTTCGAGATTCCAGCGTGTGCTCCCCGCAGCGCCGAAGAACACTTGCCGCATGTCATTATCGATGCCGATAACGTCGGCGCCGAGGGAATCCCAATGCCTTACTGCGGCCGAACCGATCAGACCGCTGGAACCGGTGACGAGGACTCTCATGCGGCGATGAATCGGTCAGGGGAGAGATGCCTGAGATCGATCGATGGTTTCTCGCCGAGAAGGACTTGTCCCACGAGTTGGCCTGTGATGGGCCCCAAGCTGATCCCCATCATCGCATGCCCCGTAGCAATGGTGAGATTCGAATAAGCATGGGTACGGCCGATGAAGGGGAGGCCATCGGGAGAAACGGGTCTCAAGCCGCACCAAGGTTGGATCCCTTCGAAGTGTTGTGCTTTGAAACGAGGCATGTAGCGTGGAACACTCTTGATGATGCCGGTGACGCGTCG
>JALOQW010000431.1 GCA_025459275.1 Pirellula sp. | reverse complement strand
AGAGTTGTCCGATTGCCCAAGAGTCCGGAGCGGACCGGAAGAGCGAAAAGTTGCACAGGTACTTGGCAGCGAGGATCCGTTTCACATCTTCGAACTCCTCATTGGGATTCCGAGTTTGTTCGGACTCACGGAGCGCCCGCGCACAGACTTCCCAGTACAGCACCTCTCCCTTGGCCCGATCCTCGAGAGAAATCAGTCCCAGATTGAACTGGGTGTGCAGTTCATCTTTGTGTTCCAACGCATCGTGGTAGTACTCGAAGTAGTTCTTGCCGTTCAGGTCGTCGCACAATCCCTTGAGCTCGGTAATGACCTGCGGATCATCTTCGTCGATCGTGACTTCGGGTTGATCGTCAGCGAACGTTTCGATTTCTTCGCGAATGGAGACCACCAAGACCGTATGGTACGCCGTCATCATTCGGCCACTTTCGGTCACCAGATTCGGGTGAGGGACATTCTCTTCATCACATACTGTCTGAACCGTATAGACCACATCGTTCGCGAATTCCTGGACGGTATAGTTCATCGACGACTCCGTCCGAGTCTTCGAACCATCGTAGTCGACGCCGAGACCGCCACCGATATCGAGATAATCAACCGGCAACCCCCATTGATGAATCTTGGCATAAACACGGGCCGCTTCCTTCATGGCGTTTTTGACGCGCTTGATGTCGGTGATCTGGCTTCCGATATGGAAATGGAGAAGTCGAAGATATTGATCCTTGCCTTCTTCGCGCAACAAGCGGATGCACTGAAGTAGTTCGGAGGTGGTAAGTCCGAATTTTGCTGAGTCGCCGCCAGAGCTGGCCCATTTTCCGGAGCCTCGCGTGTAGAGTTTGGCTCGCAAGCCAATCCAGGGCACAACGCCCAACTCATTGCAGACCCGCAATAGAATCCGCAGTTCGTTGGCTTTCTCGATAACAACCACCACACGTTTGCCGGATTGGACTCCCAAGAGTGCCAGTCGACAGAACGACTCGTCTTTGAAGCCATTGCATATCAACAACGACTCAGGCGTTTGATCCTGAGCGATGGCCGCGTAGAGTTCGGCTTTGCTACCGCACTCCAGGCCAACCCGATGGCGTCCGGTTTCCTTGAGGAACTCTTCGACGACCTCGCGTCGCGGATTGACCTTCATCGGAAAGACTGGGTAATGCTTGCCCTGGTAACCGAATTGTTCGATGGAATCGCGGTATGCCCCGGCCAAGATACGGAGTTGATTCGTCAAAATCTGTGGGAAGCGAAGCAGGATAGGGAGATTTAACTTTCGCTCATGCACTAAATGATCGACAACCGCTTTCAGATCCACCCACCTCGCATCGTTCATCGCGGGGTGGACTACGATGTTTCCCTGTGAATTGACGCCGAAATACCCTGCCGACCAGTTCTCAATCCCATAAGTTCGGTAAATGCGCTGCAGGGTTTCTTCATTCATTCGGGAGAGGTTCCTTGCCCAGTGGGATAAATAGGAAGCGGGAAGATTCAGTTGAAAACCTTCAGTATTCGATTTCGCGATAGTTTAGTCCCTGCAAGGCGCCTTTCCCAGTCCACAATCCTTAGGGATCGCGTACGAAGGGGACCCCAGTAGCCGTCGCGTCTGCGTCACAAGGTCTGCGTCACAACAATGGGTAGTAAAATGCCGGTTCGGATCGGTGCGCCGGTCATTGGTTCTGTGCTAAATTGGTCCCCTTGGCGTAAGCCTGAGGCTGCCTCGCATGCTTCAGGCTTCTTCATGAATAAACCACTTTTCTCAAGAACGACGACTACTTTGATACCAGACCTTACCAAGTGCTCGGAGATTTTCTTGGTTCCCAGCAGTTTTTTGGTGGCTGCTTTGGGTACTGCAGACACCTATAGTCATAAGGCTGCGGTGTCCGCCATCGGTTTAGCAGTTAGTCTGCTGTGGATGATTTGCACGCTGGAGGCACGTAGGAACGATACTGACGGGAAGCCGACAGCCAGAACCATGGCGAGGCATCATGTGCTTGTCTGGTTCCCAATGCTGTTCATCGTTGGATGGTTGGTGTCGCTGGTGGTCCATGTGGCGGTGGTAGCCGCGTCGTGGGCTTGACCCAAACGTCTTGGCCTACAAGACAGTTTTCTTTCGCGAATCAACCGATCGGCCCGATTTATGCTTGCTGAGCAAAGGTCCGGAGAGCGTCGATCGCTTGCAGCATTTGAGACTGGCTCATGTCGCTCCACGAGGATGCTCGATGTCGAATGATGGCCAATTTCATTTGCTCAACTGCATCCGCGACGTCCGGAGGGAGATCTCCTAAGGTCGCAAACGGATTGACGCGATCTGCGTTGGCGATCTCCTGGGAGTATTCATCGTCACCATTCCCAGCAGCATCAGCCCAATCGCCGGCGGCTTCGATACGCGAAGGATCGGAGTCGCTGTGCTCGTCTGCGTCCCCAAAGTCGGGGCTTTCCGCAAGAGGTCCAGTCGATCCATCTTTGTTTCGCGCACTGTCGTCCTGCTCTTCGTCTGTAGCCAAAGCAACGAAGCCGTCGTCGACCTCGGAGGTGATCAACTCTTCATCGCGTTCGGGTTCGCCTCCTGCGGCGACCGAGGCTTCCGATCGCATACGTCGCATTTCAGAGACGCTCCATGCGCTTCGGACCGCCCCCTCAAGCCACAGTTCGGCATCATCCCAATCAATGGCAGCCAAGAAGTGGCTCCAATAGAGACCTGAGTAGCTTGACTGATGTTGTCCGAATCGCTCGTAGACACGGCGCAGGCGGCCCACATGTTGGCTTGTTACTGCTCCCACCGATCGCGCCCAGGCTTCATCGCTGTAGGAGGTGGCACCCGCACCGGACTCGATCAACGCGGCTCGCCACTCGAAAATGATGCGGCCTTTTTCCCAGTTCGTTTGGCTGATCAGCAGGTTCCAACGGCCAACGAACGGTTCGCTGACCGCAAGAGCTGCTTCGTCCAGTGGTTCGATGGATGTTTCTATCTGAGTCTCGGGTTGAATCATTCGTTCAAGACGGGTTGGAGTCGAAAACCGCACGTCGCACGTCGCTTTACGCTGTGTCGAACACGATCCGTGAGACTATCGCAAACGAGTCCGCTCTCCAATCGCGTGAGCGGCGGATCCGAGCAAAAACGGAGGTAACCCGCACTCAATTCGCGGGTTAAGTAAAGTCTGACGGCCCCATCGAACCGTCAGGAAGTACTCAGAATGTGTGCAAAAGCCGTCGACAAAATGGACCAGAGATCCAACTCGAAATCGATCGAACCAACTGTTGTGTCGGGCCGGGGGCTACGGCTGGCCAGATCGCGTGTTGGAGAGAGTCAACAAGACATAGCCCGTCACAAGATTGGGATCCCCTTCCATCCATCGAGCTTCAGGATTCGTCCAAGATCCGTTTTCCCTCTGAGTCGATCGCAATTGAGCTAGGATGTCTTGCTTCCAATCGTGCTCCCCTTTTTCCGACACGAAGACGGGTGTCTCCATCAAGCTCAACGCTTTGGACATGGTGTGCAAGTAGTAATACAGCCCAGCAGCACCCATACCTGGATTCCGATCGACTGCGTAGTTCTTCGAAAGGAAAGAAAGAGCTGCCTTGATCCGATAGTCGTCTTTGTCGACCCCCGCGTAGATCATGCTCTTCAGCCCTGCATAGCTCATGGACGCATACGACCGAAGGCCTCCCGTCGCATCATCCTTTCCCGCCATCGACTCGCCGCCGTTGGCAGGCGTGTAATAGAAACCACCATCGTTGATCTTGGCTGCAAACGGGGTATCGTTTGCAGGCGATTCCAAGTTTTGGCAACGATTCACAAACGCCACCGCTCGTTGGATGGCAGGATCTTCCTCAGGTACGCCAGTCGAACGGAGCGCATCGATGAAGAAAGAGGTATTCGAAAGATCGGGGCGAGACTTGCTTCCATAGCCTGCTCCGCCGAAGGCCATGTCCGTTTGAGACAGTCCCTCTCCCTCATCCCACTGCGCCGATTTCACAAACTTCTGCGCTTCAGCAATGATCGCATCGTAGCGTCCATCGGAGTTTGCGCGATGCAACGCCATCATTGCCAAGCACGTTTCGTAATTTGCGTGTCGTGATCCCTGAGCATACAAGCCCCCGTCGGCTTTCCGCGAGGCAAGCAAGTATTCCAAGCTGCGCTTGACCATTGGATCCTCTGCGGGGAGACCAACCGCGAGCAACCCGGCCGCGACCAAACCAGTAATTCCAGGTCCAGCTTGGCT
>JALOQW010000430.1 GCA_025459275.1 Pirellula sp. | reverse complement strand
ATATACGTGTTTCCCCGCTTTGCATGCGAGGACGGTTGCTGGACCGTGCCAATGATTAGGAGCTGCACAGAAGAGGGCGTTCACTTCCTTGTCATCTAAAATACGCCGAAAATCCTGAATGGGTGTGGCGTGACTGCCGGATGTTTTCAAGTCGGTGGCACTACCTTCCGCGCGTTGCATGTCTGCGTCACAAACATAGCGGACTTCGACACCTTCGATCCGCAGCAACTCCTTCGCGAGATCTTTACCGCGGCTCATCCCCATCACCCCCACGATGATGCGAGGACTCCCCGAATCTGATTTGGCCGAATCTGATTCGGCCGAATCCGATTTGGCTCGCGATCGTTCAGACCATCCACCGATGACTGCCGCGGCGGCTCCCGTTTCGAGAAACTGTCTTCGCTGCATGTGGCCCTCTCCTCTTTGAGATATCCCCCGTATGATACCTATATGGTAACAGAGTCCTCAATTCAGTGCTTTTCGGAGCTGCCATTCTCCTTCTAGCCGTTAGAATGCTTTGATATGCCGAGTAGCCGTACCCTATTTACAGAGTATCTCAAACAACTTCGAGCCAGTCGGCGTTCGTCGGGCGCGTCCGGCAAAGGCCGACAGGAGTACGACTCCTACCATTCGACCCTCAGTCGCAGCGAGAAAGACTCCCTCGTTTCTCGGAGCCACCGTTCGTTTTGGCTCCTTTTCCGCGAGTTCTGGCGACTGCTCGCGGGGCATCGTGGTCGCGTGCTTTTTGGTCTAGCCACGTTAACGATCTCAACGCTGCTGGGGCTGATACCACCCCTTGGGACCAAATGGGCCATTGACTCGGCGCTCACCACGCCCCCAGTCCCATTGCCGACATGGGCGAGCGAACGGTTCGGAGAACCCTCCCGATTCGAGATCCTGGTTTGGATTGCCATCGCCGTCGCCCTGGTAACCTTGGTTCGAACGACGATCCATCTCTGGGGACGCTGGGAGTGCACGAAAGCAGTCAATCAGGTCCAGACATCCGTTCGAAAGAAGTCGTTTGAGCATATGCTCGAATTGCCACTACATAAAGTCCAGCAACTCAAGAGTGGCGGCGCAACGAGCATGCTGCGCGAGGACGCAGGCGGCATCTCCGATTTGATTTTCAGCATGCTTTACAACCCGTGGCAAGCCATCGTGCAATTGCTAGGGAGCCTTGTGGTCCTAGTCTTGGTCGACTGGCGACTTCTGGCGGCAGGTTTATTGCTTCTTCCTGCCGTTTACTTTAGCCATCGCACCTGGATCTATGCGATACGCCCACTGTACCGGGACCTTCGAGCGACCCGCCAACGCATCGACGCTTCTTCGACCGAGACCTTTTCGGGGATTCGAGTGGTTCGCACCTTTGCGCGGCAACGGAGCGAAACACAACGCTATGTTCGAGGAAACCACTACTCCGTCCGTCAAACACTCCTCGTCTGGTGGCGGACGCGCTTGATTGAGATTGTGTGGGAGGTACTCATCCCTCTCTGCTCAACGCTCTTGCTTGTCTATGGTGGTTGGCAGATCCTCCAAGGAGATTTAACCCTTGGGGATCTTATGATGTTCCTGGTCTATCTCACCATGTTGTTGGGGCCCATCGCAACGTTGGCGGGGAGCGCGGTCCAATTCCAGAACAACCTGGCCGGTTTAGATCGAGTGCTTGACCTTCTAGGAAGTGAGACGGAACACGATGTCGCCGCGTCCATTGGGGATCCGAACAAGGTTCGCGTCGATGCATCCAAGGTTCGAGGGGAAATCGAATTTCAGAATGTTTCCTTTCGCTATCCAGAATCGGAAAGCTGGGTTTTGAAAGACATCGACTTCATGGCCCACCCTGGGACGACGATCGCGATCGTCGGTCGGAGCGGTGCTGGAAAAACAACACTCTGCAATCTGGTCGCTCGATTCTTTGAACCCACCGGCGGTCGTATCTTGCTCGATGGCCGTCCTCTATGTGATATCGAACTTCAAAGTTATCGCGAGCTTCTGGGGATGGTAGAGCAAGAGGTTTTCTTGTTCGATGGGTCGATCGCTGAAAACATTGCTTATGGCCGCCCCAACGCGGGACGCGATGCGATTGAACGCGCAGCAATCGCAGCCGCCGCCCATGATTTCATCGTCCAGTCCCCACAAGGATATGAAACCTTGATCGGCGAAAGAGGCTTCAAACTGAGTGGAGGCCAACGGCAGCGCATTGCGATCGCGCGAGCCATACTCGCAGACCCCAAAATCTTGATCCTGGATGAAGCAACGAGTAATCTGGATTCCGAAAGTGAACAATTGATCCAGGAGAGTTTGTCCAAACTCTTGAGACACCGCACATCGTTCGTTATCGCCCATCGATTGAGCACGATCAAAAATGCAGATCTTATCTTGGTCATGGATCAAGGTAAGATTGTGCAAACTGGCACACATCAAGACCTGTTGGCACGCCCCGGGCTCTATCAGCAAATGGTCCGATTGCAAACAGAGAATCCAATCGCGGTAGCATGCGATGAGTAAGCAGTTTGAATCCACACAGGGCAAGGCGCTACTCGCGTCTCCGTATTTGGAGGATCCGAATTTCTCCCGCTCGGTCGTCTACATGGTTCGACATGACCCACAGGAAGCGTTCGGTCTCATTTTGAATCGGCCAACCGAGCATTCGATTGTAGGAGTCTTTGAGAAAGCCGCCAACGCAACGCTTTCCCGAGATGGTTGGCTTCATTACGGAGGACCAGTCGAAGGTCCGTTAATCGCTCTTCATGATCAACAAGATCTCGCAGACATGGCCTGCAGCCAAGGAATCTATTTGACAACCGAGCGAGACCACTTGATGCCACTCATGATGCGAACCGATGCCCGAATCAAACTATTCGCAGGCTTCTCGGGATGGGGGCCTGGTCAATTGGAGTCCGAACGAGCAACCGGAGGCTGGTTCGTGTCGGACATAACGCTCGAGCAAGCTCTTGAGGATTCCGATAACTTATGGAAGGAGTTGCTCTATCGCGTCGGACACTTGATGTGGTCTGAAACGGGATTCGATCTTGGAGAGTCCTACCAAGCCCGTTGGAACTGATCCTTGAAACTCCGCCCGTCGAGATCTCTTGCTGAAGAATTCGGCAGGGCGCAATTGCGTTGCATTTGTTCCGAGTGATTTGATATCGATGATGATCAAGAAACCAAGCGAATTGAGCAATGTTCTAGACAAGTAGACTGTTCGACAGCGCTTGGCACGGTTATTGCATTCTTTGGTGGGTGTCGAGTTTGGTCAGAAAGGTGGAGATCCGTGGCGGACGGTCAATCAACAATATTCGTTTTGCAACTGCTGGATTCAGCCCTCGGGCGCCCGCTTCAGAGGTGGGAATGTGCGAGTTTTCGGCATCTGCGCATCGGGCGTTCGCCTGAGAATGAAATCAGCCTAACTGATCCACAAGTCTCAAGACTGCACGTGGAATTGATCTATCGAGACGGGCAGTGGCATCTCATCTCTCACGGCCGGAATGGGACATGGATTCGTGGATCGAGGGTTGAGCGAGCCGTGCTTTCGAACCGCGCCATTTTTCAGTTGGGATCGAGTGGTCCGATGCTGCAACTCCTGACCGAACAAGCCGGCTCGGAAGCTCGGTCTGCGACGGTCGATAGTTTTGATCCCAAGGATTTTGATTTTTTGAACGTGGATCAAGAACAGCTTGCGGCTGAAGTGACGCGAATCGCTGAAAGCGATGCATTTCAGAAACTACGTGATACGCATCAACAGATAGTCGATCGCGGTCGCATTGATACAGGAAACGTAGAGCAGACAAGCGATGAGAGAAAGGTTGAGTGATTGGATTGGCAAAAATTGTATCTATCCACTCGTATCGCGGCGGCACCGGTAAGTCGAATGTGACCGCTAACCTGGCGGTCTGCTTAGCGAACTTGGACAAACGTGTGGCGGTTGTAGATTGCGACATCCAGTCACCCGGAGTTCACATTCTTTTCCACCTGAATGAAGAGACAATTCAGCGATCTCTCAATGATTTTTTGTTCGGGCAATGCGACATTGAGGAAGCCGTTTATGATGTGACCGACACGGTTTTGACTGAGGATCGAAAAGCAACGCTCGGTAGACTGTTCATGATTCCATCGAGTTCTAAAACAAGTGACCTTGGCCGAATCCTGAAGGAAGGTTTTGAGTATCGCCCTACAGGAATGCTCTTGGGACAGCCTTTCTTTGAAACCAATCTGACGTACGAA
>JALOQW010000429.1 GCA_025459275.1 Pirellula sp. | reverse complement strand
CGCTCGCTGCCACGATCACAAGTACGACCCTGTCCCTACCCAAGATTACTATGCCCTGTACGGAGTCTTTTCCGAGGGGTCTGAAAAAGAGATACCCATCTTCCGGTCCGAGACCGATCGTGAAGTCCTGGAAGTCTATCGTAAGAAGCTGCGCGATGCGACGAACGCGTTCGAGCGTCACAAGCGAGACCTTCGAATCGAACGTTATCAAACGCCGTACACCAAGATGACAGAGTACTTTCTTGCCGCATCTCAGGAGAGCGATCCAGCCTCCGATGAGCGAGGGTGGAGAAACGATGGACTCCATCAAAGCATCGTCACGAAAGTTCGCCAGACGCTCACTGAAACCCAATCGTACCATCATTCTGTCTTCGCTCTTTGGAATCGGCTGAGCCGTGTATCGGATGAAGAGTTTGGACCATTGTCAGACTCCCTTGCTGAGGCGTATCGAAGGCACCTTCGAGCGGACTCAGAAACAGAATCCGAATCCAAATCAGGCACTGAAGCAAACGCGGATGAAGAATCCGCAGAAGAGCCCGAGGATGAAGATATCAACATCGAACCGATCAATGCTCGGATCGCACGCGAGTTCGTCGCGAAGCCTCCCCGCAATCGAACGGAGTTGGCTCAACTCTACGGTGCGATCCTGAAACAGGTTGCACTGGACTGGCTGCAGCAGATTGAGCGAGCGGAATCCGACGATGTCGATCCACCGGAATCTCTCCCCGATGAGTCGGAGGATGAGATTCGTCGCGAACTCTTTGCCGAGTACCCTTCGCTTGACGTTTCGGATGAGGATCTGATGAACCTGCTCGAGGAGGACGCTCGAGAGAAGTTTGATCAACTGGCCGAATCGATCGCTGAGATTCGAAACGCCCCAGACGTCCCTCCCCATGCCCGCATCTTCGTGGACGGAAACCCGGAGCGAGAACAGTACGTTTTCATCCGGGGCAAGCAAGATCGGCCAGGGGATCGGGTACTCCCCAAGTTTGTGAGCATCCTGTCGCACGACGACACCCCGTTTTCGCCAACCAGCTCGCGGTTGGAATTAGCGAGATCGATTATTGATCCACACAATCCGTTGACCGCTCGGGTATGGGTCAACCGAGTCTGGGATCATTTGATGGGGCGGGGCATCGTCGATACGACAAGCGACTTTGGCATTAGGGGGAGCTATCCGTCGCATCCGGAATTGCTCGATGCCCTTGCGCTCGACTTCATCAAGAACGGGTGGTCCACGAAATCGCTCATTCGGAAAATAGTCCTCTCGGAAACCTATCTTCAATCCAGTCGAGATCGACAGGACGCGATGGCACTCGATCCAGAGAATCGATGGCTGTGGCGAATGAACCGCAAGCGACTCAGCAAAGAAGCTGTTCGCGATTCTGTTCTCTATGTCGCAGGCCAGCTCGACATGACTCACGGAGGGGTGTCTCTCCCGGTTGACGAGTTGGATTTCGAGCCGAGACGCACCGTCTATTTTTCAATCCACCGACGGCAATTGGATCCTATGTCACTGGCGTTTGATATGCCATCGCCAGCTCTACATAGCCCGCGCCGCTATTCGACCACGCTGCCACAGCAAGCCTTGTACATGCTCAACAACCCACTCGTCATCGAAGCTTCGAGAAGCATCGCCGATGCACTTTGGGACGACAGTGATGTCGATTCGAGCATTCGAAATTTGTATCTGCAGATCGTTCGCCGCGAGCCTGAGGATCAAGAAATCGAGATCGCGCGATCGTTTTTCGAGTCGGAGGACACAGTTCGGAATAGCGACGTCGAGCTGACGGATTCTGAGGACGAATCCGATGACGAATCCGAGGAACCGATCCTGCCACTTTCGTCGGCTGCCAAGTTGGCTCAGATCCTTCTGATGAGCAACGAATTCATTTACATCGATTGATATCAACTTGACGGATAGCAAGGCCCTACCATGAATTCCAATCACAATCGAACGTCGTTCCTTCCTTCCCGCCGTTCCTGGCTCGCGCAGAGCGGAAGCGGTCTGGGATGGATTGCATTGGCATCGCTTTTTCAACAGGAGGGAAGATCAAGCGCCGCGGACACAGCGCATGCGCAACTCCGACCCCGAGCTCGACGAGTGATCCAGGTCTTTCTCGAAGGTGGTCTCAGCCACATCGACTCGTTCGATCCAAAGCCAGAGCTTCTCCTTCGGAATGGCCAGACCATTCCGGGGCCAGACGAGTTTCAATCAAACAATGGCGTTGAAGCGGAAAAGAACCCGGAATGGGAGCGTGCTCGGGGGATCGCCTTTGGCTCTCCGTTTCGATTTGAAAAGCGTGGAGAAAGTGGCCTAGAGATAAGTGAATTGTTTCCCCATCTCGCCAAGCATGCAGACAAGTTGTGTGTGATTCGATCGATGTACGGAGACGATCCGGCTCATCAACAAGCAGTATTGTTGATGAATACGGGAGACACTCGACTGATTCGGCCGGCCGTCGGTTCTTGGATCACGTATGGACTTGGGACTGAGAACGAGAATCTTCCCGGGTTCGTGGTCTTGTATCGTGAGAATCAACCGATCAAAGGAGCGGAAAACTGGCAGTCTGCATTCTTGCCAGGGACGTACCAAGGGACGAGTATCGACACCCAACATGAGTCCGTCGACCAACTGATTCCCAACATCGTGTCGCCCGTCACGAGCATGCATGAGCAAAATCATCAGTTGCGAGTCTTGACGCAGATCAATCGGCTTCATCAGCAATCTGGACGCCAGGAGGACGATCGACTCGAGGCTCGAATCCGTTCGTTCGAGTTAGCCTACCGCATGCAATCCCAAGCTGGAAATCTATTCGATCTCAGCCAAGAGCCGGGATGGGTGCATGAACTTTACGGAGAAGGGGACGCAGCCAGGCAATGCATCCTGGCTCGCAGAATGGCGGAAGCTGGTGTTCGATACACCCAAGTGTATCTTGGGGGATGGGATCATCATTCTGAGCTTCGCGACGGCCTGTCGGAATCGGCTCGCAGCATCGATCAAGCCTTGGCTGGGCTTCTGCAGGATCTAGCTCAACGAGGAATGTTGGAAGACACATTGGTTCATTGCACGACGGAGTTTGGACGAACTCCGACCGCCGATACGAACGCAGGTTCTACCGGTAAAGATGCAGGACGCGATCACAATCATCGAGCGTTCTCCGTTTGGATGGCAGGCGGCGGATTCAAGGGAGGCTTCACGTACGGGGTGACCGACGAGCTGGGATGGTCGGCCGTTGAGAATCGGGTGCATGTTCATGATCTTCACGCGACATTGCTTTACGCCCTGGGTATCGACCATGAACGATTGACGTATCGCTATGCCGGCCGCGACTTCCGACTCACCGATGTGCACGGGACGGTGGTACACGACATATTCAGCTAGATCGAGACAGAGGGACCATAACGGTTGGTAACGAAAGACGATAGCGAGTTGATTGTGCTTGCGAAAAAGGGATGGCAATAACAAATAGATGCGCCGAAGCGATGGTAATGTAGTACTCTCTCCTCCTTGTCTCCCTTTACACCATTTGCGGGAGAGGAAATTACCGTTAACTGTCAGTGCGAAATGAAGATTTACTGCGTTTTTCATGGGTAAGTTCGTCGATTCTCAAAAGAAGTCGAGGGTGGATCGATTGACGAGGAACTCGGTTGCAAGCACACTAAAGGCTCTTGATCGTATCCCTGAATGCATCCTTGAGTTACTCCATGAAAATTGCTGCGCGGTTTGTCGTTATTGTCGCGATTTGTAGTGCTGGTTTCTGGTTTCTATCCTCCCCGGCAATGGGCCAGGAAGCCGCCAAAACTCCCGTTGCGGAAACGCCGAAGACGTTGGCGGATCGTCTCGATTCAGGCATGCTTGGTGCACTCAAGTTTCGTAGCATCGGCCCGGCATTCATGTCGGGCCGCATTGCCGATATCGCCTTGGACCCCAAGCATCCCAACACCTGGTACGTCGCTGTCGGCTCCGGCAATCTGTGGAAGACCACCAATGCTGGCACGACCTTCACTCCGATCTTCGATGACAAACCTTCCTATTCGATGGGCTGTGTCACCGTCGACCCCAATCACAGCGACACAATCTGGGTTGGCACCGGTGAAAACGTCAGCGGACGCCACGTCGGAATCGGTGACGGAGTCTATCGCAGCAAGGATGGTGGCCAATCGTTTGAGAATATGGGACTCAAGCAATCCGAACACATCAGCAAGATTGTCGTCGAC
>JALOQW010000428.1 GCA_025459275.1 Pirellula sp. | reverse complement strand
GCCACGTAGGCTTCGATCGCAAGACGCTCGGCTTTGGGGAGCTCGGGATGCGCGAATCGGCGAAGACCAAACATCAGGGGATCGGTTTCTTGCCATTGGTTGGCATAGAATTCGGAGGTCATTTCGTAGGCTGCGGCTTCTTCGGTGCTGCAGTCATCGACGGGGGTGTCGGCGATGGGCAGAAAGCAGCCACGCTTTCCTCTCGCGGAATCGATCCATCCATCCGCATAACGAAGCGTTTCCGAGCCGTCGGCTCTTCGCTGAAACCATTCAGGGAGATAGCCTTTGGCGATCCACCGGTCGATATCCATCGAGGCACTTTGTGGAACACGAAGCTCTTCTGCTTGGGAACTCACGCTGATTGAACGGCCTTGCAAATTCCGACCTGCGAACCCGCGCCGCTGTTCCGATGCATCGACCATGGCCGCCAGCTCCACGGTTTCGATGGCTGCGATGGCCAGCATGCGTCGTTGCAACTCGATCTGATAGCGAGGGGAAAGGAGGTTGTGAAAGAATTCAGAAGAGAAGTACGCGAACATGTCGTACCGATTCTCCAGGGGCATCATCCATCGCGCGAATCGGAAGGCAAGGTTGTTGGATAGGGAAGCCTTGGACTCTTGCACTTCGAGGAAACGACTCGCCAGTGTTTTGCTGGTTGTCAGAAACAAGTAGGGTTCCGCTTCGACCATGTACGATCGTATTTGATGATCCGGAGTGCTTAAGAGAGATACCGTTCGACCATCGATATCGACGGCCTCTAGCCGACAGCCGGCACTCTCGAGTCGACGCAAGGTCGCTTGTCGCTCTTGCTCCATAGAGGCTTTAAGCACCCCAAAGTTCCTGGCTTCAAAGATGATGCCCATGGAAGGGCCTTCTTGCATGTACAAATCGTATCCAACGATCGCCATATCGGAGATGACCGAATCGCCGAACAGCTTGGAGACGGCGGTCATCCGTGTATTCAGAACTCGTTCAACACGCGCACTCGATTCGTAATTGAAGCCTCGCAACATGGCCAGTTGTGCGATGTCTCCACCGCGAGATTCACCAATGCGTTGGAACCAAAGAAAGTTCGCGAACGAGCCAAAACGGATGTAGAAGAAATCCTCGGGGACTACTTGAGCGATGCTTTCGATCGAGATGTCATCGGGAATGTCAGGGACCGGGTGGTCCAGCCATCGGGGTGGACTGGGGAGTTGTTGCCGCGGTGCACTGGGGGCCAACGGTTCGATCCATAGTTGCTCGCTGATTTCATCTCTCAGTGACTCGACGCCTGCAAGCAATGACAACGTAGGGCGAGGATCGGTCTGTCGCACCCGTTTCTTGGATTTGACGTTGAGAAGATCGGGGGTTTGGAATCCGAAGCGTCGCCCCAACATGTGAACGAGATAGCGTTCAATCAAAGTTGGATAATCACTCCGCTCGATCTGGCGCTGAGTCTGCTGGACATACCCTTGCCACCAGGCTTGCAGCATATGCTCCTGCGAAGCACTTGTTTCTAGCTGATTGGGATCCAACACCATCGACATCTCGAGATCCCCTTCGAGTTCGATATGCAGAGGTTCGTTCCCTGTGAAGAGAAAGTGGATCCGCACGTACTCCTCGGGGTCAATATGTTGACGCAACCGATCGAGCGCGCCTCGCAGTCGTTTCACCAACGCGCCGCCTCCGATGGCCCTGCCATTCGTCCGTTGGCCTGGCATCGGTTGCCCTGGAATCGGAGTGGCAGGTCCGGGGTCGGCTGAAAAAATCTCGGTGGCCGGATACAGGACGCGATCATCACGTTCCCTAACGACCACTCGGACCGTTGCATCTGGAGCGATTTGTCCGACCGGAATTTCCATTTGGCCTACCCCCCATCCATCGGCCATCTTCGCGATGGATTGCCTCATGGAGGAGGATTGCGGCGGTTGCCCTTGACCAGCTTCCCACCAGCAGATGACTAGCCAGGATAAAACCGGAAGGATGGACCAGTTCAGTAATCGATTTTTATTCGCCATACGCCCTGTCTCGTGGCCTCTGCATAACCGGTCCATAATTTCACGGCAATTCTAGAGTTTTAGGGCTACGGATAGAAGGACACCGCACGCATCTGTTACTATGCTGGCAATCCTCTCGCGATTCCATCATTCGGTCCCCTTTTTCATCGCAAGCAGTGGTTTTGATGACGCTATCCGAACTCCGCTGGCCATCGGGCTGGTTCTTTTTGGTCTGGTTGACACTTCCATTCTGTGCGGTCCCTTCGGTTTGGTCGCAGGAACCCACGGCGAAAATGGACGTTCAAGCAGTGCATCCGAATGAGCTTCCGCTGCCGGAGAAGCTCCCTCCCAAGACGGAATCGCAGGCTGGAAAGGCGACGAGTAATTGGATCGATGAGGTTGACAGTTTCTTCGGTCGGTTTTTGGTGACTCCCCTTTCCGCCGTGCTCTTCTTCGATTTCGGCACTTCAGACTGGTTGGGTGTCAGCGTTCCCTTCGTAGTGCTCTGGCTGTTATGCGCGGGGATCTTTTTGACGGTTCGGATGGGATTCATCAATATTCGACTCTTTTGCCACGCCATCGATTTGGTGCGTGGCAAGTATGACAAGGAGGATCATCGCGGGGACATCACCCACTTTCAAGCATTATCGTCCGCGCTCTCAGGTACAGTTGGACTCGGCAATATTGCAGGGGTCGCGATCGCCATTGGGATGGGGGGCCCTGGGGCAACAGCATGGTTGATCTTTTTTGGCCTGATCGGAATGACCACCAAGTTCGCTGAGTGTTCTTTGGCTGTGATGTATCGCAAGACGGATGCCAAGGGGATGGTGCTCGGCGGACCGATGGTCTACTTGGAGAAAGGGCTCTCCGAGCTTGGGCTAGGGAAGCTTGGCAAGGTGCTGGCGATCATCTTCACCTTCCTCTGTTTGGGAGGTTCGTTTGGAGGGGGGAACTCCTATCAAGTAGCTCAATCGCTCAATGCCTTCCAATCGGAAGAGGTCTTTAGCATCCTTGTGACTTCACCATGGATCTATGGATTGATCATGACCACGGCGGTCGGTTTGGTGATCATCGGTGGTATCAAGTCGATCGGCAACTTTGCCGGCACGGTGGTGCCGTTCATGTGCGTTGCGTACATGATGATGTGCATCACCATCATCGCGGTGAACTATCAGTATATTCCTTTGGCGCTGACGGAGATCGTCAAAGGAGCCCTCAGTCCCGCTGCATGTTACGGCGGGTTCTTTGGTGTTCTAGTCATCGGAGCCAAGCGAGCTTGTTTCTCGAACGAAGCGGGGGCCGGGTCCGCAGCTATTGCGCACTCTGCTGCCAAGACGGATGAACCGATCAGCGAAGGCATTGTTGCACTTCTAGAACCTTTCATCGATACCGTCGTTGTGTGCACATTGACCGGTCTGATGATCATCATGAGTGGCGTTTATCGACTACCTGAAGTCCAACAACTGGCAGTGGACAGCAAAGGATCGATGGTCACGCTCGCTGCCATCACTCAAAACCCCAATCTGGCCTGGTTTAAATATGTACTCTATGTCGCCATTTTTCTGTTCGCCTATTCAACCTGTGTTTCCTGGTCCTACTATGGAGAACGGTGCTTCGTAGCCTTGTTCGGACAGGGATCTTCACTGTTCTACAAGATGCTGTTCTTGACGTTTACCTTTCTGGGTTCGGTCGTCAGTCCAGTCAACATTCTCGAGTTCAGCGACATGATGATCCTGGCCATGTCCGTACCGAACTTGATCGGCGTGTTCCTGCTGAGCAACGTCGTTTATCGCCGGTTGCAAGATTACCTGGCTCGCAAGAAGCAAGGGACTCTCTAGCCCCCTTTTTCAGAATCGCACTTCCCTAGCGATCAGCCTCTGTGTATACTGTGTATATGGATATGCACAGATGGATTACAATTTCCCTTGCAGACCCGAGGCCGATGTACCTGCAAGTGATTGAGCAGGTCAGGCGTCGGGTTGCTGTCGGGGACTTGCTTCCTGGGGCGGAATTGCCGTCGATCAGGGAGCTCGCGTCTGCGTTGCGGGTTAGCGTGATCACGATCAAGCGAGCGTACATGGAGTTGGAACGTGATGGTGTGATTGTCACGCGTCAAGGGAAGGGGTCCGTCATTGCGGAGAAGCCCAATCTTCAACTGGGAATGCAGGAATCTGAGCTCAAGAATCGGACTACCGAGTTGGTTGAACTGGGGCTGCTGCTTGGAATTTCCAAATCGGAGATGCAACGC
>JALOQW010000427.1 GCA_025459275.1 Pirellula sp. | reverse complement strand
CACCTTGTCGCGCTCGGGGTTTGCCTGGACCGAGACTTTCCGCGCAATGGATTGGACCCGCGGGTCCGACAGGTATTGCTTCTGGTAGATCGAGGAATCCGACCGCCCGAACACCAGGAGCAGACCGACGGCGATCGGTGTGCTGAATTTGGCGCCGAGTTCGGACGCCTCGGTCGCGATGTGGCCGGTCAGGCTCTTGGCGATCGAGTAGGTTTCGATGTCGATCTTCTCGATTTTTTCAGGAGACAGCGCGTGCCGGCCGGCGAGATCCGCGACCGCGTCCAGCGCTGAATGAATATGGCGGCAGGCGGCGTGCTTTTTGAAATAGACGCTGGGAAGGCCGAACGCTTGGCCGAGCCCCTGGCAGATGGAGGCAGGGTCGCAGGGCTTTCCGGGAAACGCCCGGAAGAAGCCCTTCCCGCCTTCGAAGATCTCAACGGAGATGGTCGCAAAGATCTCGTCCTAGGTGATTTCAGTGGCAAGTTTCAGGTCTATCGCAATCTTTCAACCGACGGCGGTTTCCAGTTCGGGAAGAGTGAAACGCTCCAAGCTGGCTCAAAGGATGCCGAAGTCTGGATCTACTGCTGCATCGGTTCCCAAGCTCGATTCGGCGATCTCGATGGCGATGGGATTCGGGATATGATCTCGAATTCTTACGATCCTGGTCACTGTTATCTGTTTGCTGGTTTACCTAATCACAAGTTCGCGGAACGGGTCGAACTCCTCGATAAAGGGGGCACGCCGATTCGTTCCTCGCCTGAACAGAAACAGAGTTATCAATCGTTCGGAAGCTTCTTTGAGCTCGTCGATTGGGATGACGATGGCGATCTCGATCTCCTCATCGGATGCTTCGACGGGACGATGAAGCTGCGACTCAATGAAGGATCATCCACGCAATACGAGTTTGCAACGGAAAACATCGCTATCGATGCGGGTGGCGAACCGATGAAGGTTGCCGCCCACCTCTGCCCCGTCGTTGCCGACTGGGATCAGGATGGCAACTGGGACATTGTCGCGGGGAGCGACGATGGCAGCGTCACTTGGTTTCGCAATGTCGGTTCCAAAGCCAAACCCACGTTCGCTGCTGGAGTGACTCTGGTCGCGAAGCATGACGGCAATGGATACAACCTGGTGAGATGGTCCGACGAAGAGATCGTTCCAGGAATTCGATCGCAGGTCGATGTCGTCGACTTCAACAACGATGGGAAACTCGATCTCATCGTTGGGGACTTTTGCACAGCTTATGAGTTTCGATCCAGTCTATCAGAAGAGGAAAGAACTCAGGTGAAGACGTTGATCGATGAGTCGCAGTCGCTTGGAAAATCCTACGCGGACAAAATGAAGGCTTTGCGAGAAGAGTTTGCCAAGAAGTATCCTGGTGACGCGATTTATAGCGAGGAGGCAGACAAAGAATGGAGCACCGCTTACCTCGAACTGAGCCAAGGCCCCGAAGCCAAGCAAATGGAAGCCGATGAAAAAGCATGGGTCGCTCGTCTGAAACCGTATTTGGAACAAACTCGAGGCCAAGGGGACCGCAGCTTCGACTTGGCCAAGTCGCACGGTTACCTCTGGTTGTTCGAACGCAAGTAATCATGGCAATCATTCGAAACTATTGGATCTTCGCGATCGTCGGCTTGGTGGCTGTCTTGTTCGTGGACGGCGTTCTCTTTGCTGCCGCAACTTCTCCACCCGAATCGGTTGCGGCTACCAACGATCGGCCGGTCGGCTTGGAATTGCGAGTATCGGAGTCGCGAGTCCCACCTGGTGCAACATTCGAACTGAATATACGAATGAATATCCGAAAGGAGTACGAGATTCATCCTCTCGACGCTCCCCCTCCTTCCATCCCGACCCAAATCGATTGCCGACTCCCTTCCTGCATGGAGTTCGAAGGCGAATGGTCCTTGCCCGTCGAAGTTCCGTCACTTCGTCCCGATGGCCATTCTGGCTATCAAGGCGAAGTCAACTTTCGCCGCACCATTCGTGTGACGTCGAATGCTCCGCAAGGGGAACAGCGTTTGGAAAGCAACATTCGCTTTCAAGCGTGCAACGAGAAGCTTTGCTTGCGCCCGGTGTCGGTCCCTTTATCGATTGCGATCACCGTAGCCGATGCGAAGACCACTGTTGAACCAAACCCCGAGTCGGCGGAGGAGATCGTGAAGACCTTGCTTGCGACTTATCGGGATCTGAAGTCGTACCAAGATACGGGTGTGGTGAGGACTGTCTTCCATGGTGAGGACAACGAGATACGAGCGTCGGAACGTCCCTTCAAAATCGCCTGGGTCAGTCCTGATCAGTTTCGATTCGAGTACTCGGATCGCTCCATTCTCGGCAGAGAGAACCGCTACGTCATATGGATGAACGGGAATTCAGTTCAATCCCATTGGACATTGAAGGCTGGTCCCAAGACCGAACAGGGAATTGCGCGGGCATTGGCAGGCGCGGTCGGAGTTTCCGGCGGGTCTGCTTCGTTGGTCCCAAGCTTATTGATGCCCGACACCGTTCCGTGGGGCCCCATCTCAAGGCTTGAGGAACTTCAGCGGTTAGAAGATCAGGATCTTGGAACGCACGGTTGTCGTCGTGTGACGGGCAAACTAGAAGAATCGACCTACACGCTTTGGATTGATCGAGACTCGATGATCCTACGGCGCGTGGACATCCAAATGCCGTTGAAGGATTTTCGTGCCGAAACGGAGATCTTAATAGAGCCTAAGATAAATGAGCCGGTGGCCGAGGAACATCTGGAGTTTTCGATCGAATGACAATTGTCTATGGTTTAGAGCCGAGACTTTCGGTCGAGGAATTTATCGATGTCTTGAAGCGATCGACGTTGGCGGAGCGTCGGCCTGTTGACGATCTTCCGAAGATGGCAGGAATGCTTCAGCACGCAGACATCATCTTGACCGCCCGGACCGATTCGGGCCTTCTGGTGGGCGTTTCGCGCGCGATCACCGATTGGAGTTACTGCACTTATCTATCCGACTTAGCTGTCGACGAGCAGTATCAGCGCAAGGGGATTGGCCGCGAGTTGATTCACAGAACCCACGAGCGAGCGGGGCGTGGCACGAGTCTGATTCTTTTGGCTGCCCCCAAAGCGGAAACCTACTATCCGCACATCGGGATGACGCACCATCACTCCTGTTGGTGTCTGAAGGCTGTCAAACCGACGCAATGATTAACGCCCTAGCCCACTTCGGCGCATCCATGTGATTTGATTCATTTCTTCGCTCGCAGGTCTTATTGAGTTGAACCGTAATACCGTTCAACGAAAGTGGGATAGGCTTCTAGCCTGTCAAGATGTGCCGTCAAATCGCTGATGCTTGTACTCCACATTGTGCAGTTCGCAGGCAGCATGCCTACGCCACATTCTTCGTTGAACGCTATTGCGTTTAACCGGTAGCCGCAGGCGCCCGCTGTTCCTGAGTACGCGGTCTCCATGAGCTCATCACCATCCGAACCTCATACTCCGATCGGCTTGAGGTCTGAAGGACCGACAGAACTTCAGCCCGGACCGATAGGTCTGGGTCATCTCTTGATTGAGAGTTATTGCCGGGCGCGAATGCGACGAACCTACGCGACGCGCCCCCTATCCATCAAGGGGGCATTCTCCGCCACTCCCTTCTTCAACATATCCTGGAAAACCAAAATTCAATATAAAACTGGAAGCTTCAATTCAACATATCATCCCCAGGTCTGAGCGGAGAGCGGGGGATTGCCGTTCCGGTTCTGTTGCTTTCCATGTGGGAAATCGTTACCTTTCACTGTGTCCAAGCCCATCGTGCCCGCCCCCCCAAAACGCGATCACGTCGGCTAGGTTTTATGGTAAATTCTGTAGACTACTTGTTCGGCATCACGGAACACATGGCATACGATATACACATCGTTCGTACGGAAGACTGGACTGAATCTGCGAATGCGCCCATTACCAAAATGGACGTCGACGGGTTGATTGCAGCAGATTCCGATTTGGCTTGGTCCACCAACGACTACGTTGAAATGGCAGATGAATCTGGGGAATCGATTCGCTACTATATGATCATGTGGAGAGGCAAGCCCTGTTTCTGGTGGTATCGAGACCAGATTCTATGTTCCGGTCCAGACGACGAGCAGGTATTGAAGCTTGTTGAAATATCGCGCAAACTGAATGCATTCGCTGTGGGAGACGACGGGGAAATCTACCCGCTTGATCAACCGTCACCAACGTCCACAACTGGCAAGCAGAAGCCTTGGTGGAAATTCTGGTAATA
>JALOQW010000426.1 GCA_025459275.1 Pirellula sp. | reverse complement strand
TGAAACGCATCCTCTTATGTCTCTTCCTAAGTTCATTGTTCAGCGATCTAGGGTTCGTATCGTTGGCTTACGGGCAGCCTGTGGACAAGACTTCCGATCGACAAGCTTTGCCCAAGGTCCCAGCTGAATTTGAAGTGACCTTGTTTGCCAGTGAGCCGCTGGTGCGTCAGCCGTGCTCCATGGCTTTTGATGAACGCGGGCGGCTATTCGTGGGAATGGGACCTCAATACCGTAATCCGACTCCGGAGACGCCAGGTGACAGCGTCGTCATCGTGCTAGACTCGGATGGTGACGGACGGGCCGATCGGATCCAAGAGTTTGCTACTGGGTTCAATGCCATTCAAGGACTGGCATGGCACGGTCGTGACTTGTGGGTTGCTAATGCTCCCGACCTTACCGTTGTAAAAGATCTTGATGGCGACGACGAAGCCGATGAGTACCTCAAGGTTTATACCGATCTGGGAAATCTCGAACATGGATTGCATGGACTGAATTGGGCTCCCGATGGCAAGCTCTACATGAGCAAGGGCAATTCCAAGGGACTCAATCAACCAGGCCGCTATGCACCGAAGCCGTTTCGTGATCTGTGGGGATTAACAGCTCCAGCGGATGTACCCGACTTTCCGACACCTGTGAAGTCGAACAAAGGGAGTTACCGCCGCGCGTATCACGATCCCGCAGATGACTGGGGGCTGGATGGCGGTGTGCTACGGTGCGATGACGGGGGCAAAAATCTTGAAATCGTGTCGAGGGGATCCCGCAATCCTTGGGATATCAATTTCGACAGTGGATTCAACTGGATTGGTACCGACAACGATCAAACGACAGGTGATCGAGTCTTCATGCCATTCTTCGGCGCACATTTTGGTTGGAACCACCCGTGGAGCAGCCACTGGGGAACGGAACCGCACGCGCCGACCGCGCCAGTCAGCGGACCATTGTTTGAAGGCTCAGGAACTGGAGTCGTTTTCTGCCAGTCGCCACAATTTCCTGCTGAGTATCGCGGAGCGTTTCTGGTTAACGACTGGTTGCTCAAGATGACCTACCTCTGGCGACCGCAGTGGGACGGCGCCTTGATGCGGTCCGCTGGCGGTGTGTTCGTTCCGTTTATCGAAGGTGGATCGTCGCTGTATCGTCCCACCGACATGGAGTTCGGACCCGATGGAGCCTTATGGGTGCTTGGATGGAGTAGCGGTTACGGAGCCGAATGGAAGGATGGGCAGCTTACCAACGAAGGCCGGATCTATCGCATTGCCTGGAAGCAGGCCGTAGTGGACTTCACCAGAAGTCCTGCAAAAAACTCCGCCGTAGTGGACTTCACCAGAAGTCCCTCAGAAAACTCCGCCGTAGTGGACTTCGCCAGAAGTCCTGCAAAACCTTCCGTAGGAATAAGGAATTCTGGCGAATCCCACTACCGCGAACTGGCTGCACTCTCAATCGACGAACTGTTGCGAGAGTTCGACTCTCCACTGCCGGTTCACAGGATCAACGCGCAAGACGCAGTCGTTCAGCGAGGCCCGAACGACAAAGAGGTGCAATCGCAACTCCTCCGACGATTGACCAACGGCAAGCTGTCCGAGAATCAAGAGACCTGGTGCGTGTGGTCGTTGGGACGCATGCCTTCCGCATCCAATCTCCCCGAGTTTTTTCACAGCATCCTCCAAGAGAATTCCGAGGCATCGCTCAACCTGAAAGTTCAATCGCTTAGAATCCTGGCCTACCGAGCTACGCAATTTGGTCTGACCGAGCGACTAGCGGAAAGCCTGCGAGCCTCGATCCAACACGCCGAACCTCGCGTGCGATTTGCTGCGGTTCAAGCTATCCATGAGGCTCATCAGCAAGGGCTTCTTCCAGAGTTGTTGGCTGCGATAAAGAACGAGTCAGACTCCACGGTCTTCTACGCTGCGTGGCAAGCTTTACGCGCGTTGAGTTCGACGAGTGAACTGCGTCGGCTGCAGAGTGACTCGAACGCTGCGGTTCGTCGAGCCGCCTTCCTCGGTTTGCTTGAGACTCACGCGGCAACGGAGCAGGAGGTCCAGGCTTTGGCCAAAACCGATTCAGACCCTCAGGTTCGTGAAGTCGCTGGACTATGGTTGACGAATAACGGCAAAAACGAACCAAGGATTCAAGGTCGTTCTTTGCAAGCAGCGTCGGACGGAGCCGTTGCCGAAGCGGAGTCACCAACTGCGATCGCGACAGTTCGAAACACAAAAGTGAAGAACGGGGCTGCGTACAAAGTCGTACCAGGCGGCTTTCGGCAAAACACTCCGGCCTATGTGGATCGGGGCTATCGATTGAAAGAAGTGCCACAAGAGCTCGAAGGGTCTGATCTCATTCAAACGGCTAACGATGACGACAACTCACGCGGACGGCATTGGCTCAGCGCGGAAGCTTTGGTACCAGTTCGTGTTTGGGTAGGCATCGACGCTCGGCAGAAGACAGCTCCCAGTTGGCTACTTGAAGAGTTTCAAAAAGAGCCATTCATGGCAATGATCGACGAAGGAACGAGGTTCGTGTTCTATTCCCGATCGTTCGAAGCAGGACGTATCGAATTGGGCGGCAACACCGATGATGGCCGCAGCGGCGGTAAGGGAAACTATATCGTAGCGGTTGCTCCCCTGCCGCTCGCTAAACTGCCAACGAAGACGACGATCGATGCGGTCATTCCTCTGATGGATCGTGGCGATCGAGATCGTGGCGAATGGCTGTTTCGACACGCCCAAGGTGCAAGCTGTGCAAAGTGCCACAGCATCGATCAATCACTGAATGGATTCGGGCCTAACCTGAGCAGTATTGGTCAGCGCTCCAACGCACGGCACATCATTCAGTCCATTGTCGATCCGAATGCGGTCATCACCGAAGGCTTCAATCAGCTTACAGTCATCACAGACGAAGGACAGGTTTACTCTGGTGTGCTACTGGAAGAAAGCGGATTGTCTCTTTCCCTGGGTCAGTCCAATGGCGATCGAGTTGACATTCCGAAAGACTCGATCGAAGAACGCAAGAAGAGCTCCGTTTCTGCTATGCCAGACATGTCAGAACTGCTCACGCCGCAGCACGTAGCGGACTTGAACGCGTTTCTGTTATCCTTGCAAACGCAAGCCATGGATCTTGGCAAGAGTGGGACGTCGGCAGCAAACACTTTACCTTTTGACCGTAACGGATTTCTTGTCGAAGAACAGCGAGATCGTTTGCGGTTTTCGCTTGGAGGTCAGCCCATTGTGGACTTTGTTTTTCAGGACGAAAAGATACTGCGACCGTACTTCGCAAATGCCCGGCTTGTGAATGGAGTGCAGGTGACGCGCAATCATCCACCGATTGCCGGAGAAGATGCCGTTGATCACGACACGATGCATCCTGGTATTTGGCTCGGCTTTGGCGACATCAGCGGACAAGACTTTTGGCGCAACAAGGCCGCGATGGTGCATGTTCGATTTGTGACCCCGCCGACTCACAAGGACGGCAGGATGCAGTTTGCGACGGAATGCCTTCTGAAAAGCAGCGAAGGCGATCCGTTGGGTAGGTTGACGAATGAGATCACGCTAACGGCTCGCCCAAGGGGTTGGATGCTTTCGTGGACCGCGACGATTCTGGCGGACCAGCGCGCAATCGTTTTCGGCGATCAGGAAGAGATGGGGTTTGGAGCCCGAGTGTCCACTCGCTTTACCGAAAAGAACGGCGGGTTGATTCGGAGTTCATCGGGCAAGCAGTCGGCCAACGAGACGTGGGGGCAACCTGCCATGTGGTGTGATTACTCTGGACCTAGTTTTTCTGGGCCTGGTTCATCAGCCGGTGGCATTATGCTGATGGCTGACGAACGGAACTTTCGCGAGAGCTGGTGGCACAATCGCGACTACGGAGTATTTGTAGCCAATCCGTTTGGACGAGAATCGATGAAGCAAGGCCCAAAGAGTTTGCATGAGATCGGTAAAGGCCAAACGCTGCAACTCCGTTTCGGAGCGCTGATCCATGACGGTCAGCCGATCGACTTTGCAAGGGAATACAAGTTATTTCTTGATAGCGAGTAGAAACGTGTGCTGCTTCCCATCCGCTCCTCGTAGCCACCCACCGCTCCCGTAGCCACCTTCGCGTAGATGGTGGACTCCCACCCTGTAGAACGGTCTCCCATCCCGCTCTGCCCCGTAGCCACCGTCGCCGAGACGGTGAACACACACATCAGGCAAAAAAATGAACGGGCAAAAAGATACCCGTCGATTATTCTCCCCAACCCCGCTCAATGCACCAACCCAATGTA
>JALOQW010000425.1 GCA_025459275.1 Pirellula sp. | reverse complement strand
CCCTGGGGTGAAGCGGAAACCGCCTCGCGATGACAGGGCTCCGACAGCATCGATGTCAGCACCTACCGATTCCCCACTGATTCCACCTTCGTTTGGCTCATCGGTGATTCGGACAAAGTACAACTGACTCAGTGAGTTGAATCCGTATTGGTCAAGATCGATGAGTGGTGAGTTGAACGACGCGGTCCCAACCGAAGTGTAGTTGACCCCATCGGAGCTGACTTCGACCCGTACGAGCTCGGCATTACCGACTTCGTAAACGGCCAAGTCTGGGCTCGAGTCATCGGATCCGGTCAAAATGTTGTCATCGAATCGAACGACGAGAACTCCACCTCGTCCCAGGGAGACAACTCCTTGGCCTGGACGTGGTTCCCCAACACTCGAGTAATTGGGGATACCCAAGGCTTGGGTCGCATCTTGCAGTCCAGCGAGAGGAACCGGTCCTCCCCCTGCTCGTGGGTCGTAGGACACAACGCTGTCTGCGAACGAGATGTCTCCCGCGCGGTAGAACGTTCCAGCAACCGTGGTCGGCACAGGGGTTGGCACGCTCGTTACTCGACCACCCACAATCGTGTTGTTGATGATTCGAGCGAATGGAATAGGAGCCTGCCCAAGGTTGGCCGGATTGCTGGGCTCGCCATCGATGCTGATACCACCCAACAGATTGGAAACCAACTCATTGTTGATGATAACGGCACCGGGTACCAATCGTTGATCGTTGATCGTCAACAGATTTCGGACCGATCCTGGATTGGGAGCACCAGAAACCGGGTCGCGACCGCCGGAGGTGATCGAGATGCCGAATTCTCGAGAGTCGCTGATTCGCGAGTTCTCAATGATGATCTGACCTTGATCGCGAGGAGTGTTTCGATCCCCTTCCGCAGTTACCGGAATGACAGCACCGATATTGGTTCCCAAGGCAACCCCTACCGCTCCGCTAATCGAAATCGAATCCGAGGCCTGGCCTCCAAGACCAACGACTGGGTAGGCGACGACTCGAACGCGTGACTGCACTTCGAACGAATTGATGATTGCCAGGACCCGTGCTGCCAAAGCCACCGATGTCTCTTCGACGCTTGGATCAAACGGGATGGCGACATTTCCAGCACGCACTCCAAAGTTGGGATCGCCTGCTACCAAAGTCGCATCATCAAACTCGAGTGTGACCGAGTTCAACCCATCTTCGATGCGAATCACATCACCATCTTGGATCTGGCTTGAATTCTGGAATCGAACGTTCGGGGAGCGATTGAAGATGAACCCGATATCAGGATTCATGCTGACACTCACCGATCCCAAAAGAGACACATTAACGGAGCTTCGTCCAGCGCTGGATCCGTCCGAGGACAGCGCACCAATCTTCAATACGCTTTGCACGACCGTAGAATTCACCGCATTGCGGAATCGCTCGGCAATGACGAATGCCGATTCACCCAAAATCGGATTGAACGGAATTGCTAGATTGCCGGGACGGACGCCACGGCCAGGAGATCCAACTGGCAGCGATACATCGTCAAATTCCAGAGTGATGGAGTTCGTGCCATCGTTGAGCGTAATAGTACTGCCATCGGAAATCTTGGACGCGTCGTTGAAACGGATTTCGACGACATTATTCAAGGCTTGGTTTGGATCGAAAGCGCGATTCAAGACGATACCGGTTCGAGTCGGCGCGCCGTACTCGGATCCCGTTCGTATCTCAAGCTGGTAGCTTCCTACCAGGATTTCACTCCCTGCACTTGGAACTTGAACAAACGTTGTGTCTGGGGTAGCCCCGGTCACATTCTCACCACGTTCGGCCAAGCCGATTATGAAATCGTCGATGAACAAGCCTTCAAAGGCGTTGTTCTGTGCACGGAGCGCTGGGCGGCGGGTACCGAACGCATACTCCGATGTATCATCACCAGGTCGTACGCCGGTCACGAAGAATGGCCCTGCAGATTGCACCCCGTAACCGGTCATATCGATGAAGTCATCTCGCTGTGCAAGGGTCGGATATTGATCGAAGCGACCTGCAAGATTGCGTTCCATCGCTTCTGCAACCACAGCCGCAACGTCGGCTGCACTCATGGTCTGCAGAATCTGAACGGAGAAGTGGTCGCTATTGGTTAACCCCGCAGCACCCTCGATTTGGATACGGCTTCCAGACGATAGGGATGCGGGAGTGAATCCAAGGAGCTGCAACCGATTATCGACAACCGAAAGTCCCGTGCTTGGAGTGATATCCATTGTCAGTCGATACTGCCCCATCGCTCCAACCGACGTTCGCCCCTCTTCCACATTGGCGTTGTAGTTGTTGATTTCCGCATTGGAGATCGCAATAAAGTACTCCCCTGCAGTTGGGGCGGTGGTTGTTAGCGACACGTCAAGGCCGACCGTCTGAGTGGTCGTCGCGATCTGTCGACCGAACGAATCGAAAACTCGAATTCGCGGATTCACCTGCGATCCAACCACGCTTGCGGAAACCTGGATATCGAGGCTAGCACCGGCCTCCAAGTTGACTCGCAACATGTCGACATCGCGGCGTGGCGTCTCTGAGTCCTCACCTGGACCAGCGACAATGTCGCCAATCGCACCGTTAGCGACGACTCGTGTTCGAACCCCGGGCACATTATTGACCGGCGTGGCTCGAGCGATGATCTCGTTGCGGCTAGCAGCTTCGGGACTAAGGTTCAGATTGATGTTCTGCGGAGCGAATGTGGCCGCATTCATGGCGGTCAAGACAGCGTTCGCGACATCCGACGGGGAATCGGAGGCAGAGAATTGAATCACATTGCCTGCGGGTGCCGTGCCGGTCCCATCCCAGAAGACAAACGTCGTCCCCGCAACACTAATGGTCTCCAGATTGCGAATCCCAGCTCCGGATGGGAAGACCATCGTCGGGCCCATTTCAATCTCGAAGGTTCGCCCCCCAACCGTGAACAACTGTCCGTCTCGCAATTGCGAGCCAGCAATCGTCCGCAACTCCGCTCCACGTCCTCCGAAGCTGTTGTAGCCGATGCCGCCTGCCGTGCTGAACTCGAAACGGAATCGAACTTCGCGATTGCCGGCCAGACTTGCAAGATTGACACGAGCCTGACGCCATGCGACCGCAGGATTGCTGACAGTAGGAGGCGGTACCGTACCATCTGGAATGGGTGCCGTTACGTTATCCACCAGTCGTTCCGTGGTCGCTTCCGAATCGTTGTTTGTTGCGAGTTGAATCCAAGTACCGCTATCGCCGATCGCGTAAACGCGGAACGAATCGCTCATCGGCCGATTGATTGTCGACTGAGCCTGTTCCGAGCTCAAGAAGTAGTTGAAATACAACGTTGGCACATCGGCAGCACTGATCCCAGCCAGCGAAATCGGGCTGCTTTCCAGCACACCCAAAGCACCCCCTGGGAAGTTGTAGCTATTGAGTAGCGGTGCGCCTTGCGCTCTTGGGGTCGCAGCAGGGTCTTGGACTCCGCCAACAAGCACGTTGCTATGTGCGTCGGCACCTTGGAAACCAAAGTACCAGCTTCTTCCGCCAGGTACCGAAGCATTGCCTTCAATATCGGCCTCGACTCCATGTCCAGGATTGTTTCCTCGGCGGGAAGACAAATTCCACAGATTGAAGTCCAGGTTGGAGAAGGAAATTCCGTCGAGGCCCACGATACCGGTATCAACGAACGTGGATCCATTGGCGAAGACGGGTTGCAAGTAACCATCCGTATCGAAGGCGTAAATCCGTCCACTGGACGTCAATCCGAACAGTCCCAACATCGCGACGACGATCGTGAAGTGAGAGGAGGGCGGAGCGAGGCCTGGGTCTCGGGGCCAGCGGGGGATGCGTCACGTTTGGACGCCGGGCGCTTCCCCGTCTCGAACGCTTGCCGAGTCAAGCCGCCGAACGGGCGAGGGCGATATCGGCAGAGAGTTGAATGCGGTCGTACGCCGCTATCGGGCGCCGATCTGTGCCATCGACGACGATTTCGACAGGATCGTCAGCGGCTCGAATGCGACGGAGCTTCTCGATGGCATTGGCGAAACCGGCGGCGCTCTGGATCCGCTCTTTCAGGCTCAACCCGAGGAAGCAGTCGAGCAGGCTTTCGTCGATCTCATCGTTCCCGCTCTGGCGACCGACCTCCATGTCCGGAGAGTGCCACACGGCGAGGGAGAAGGCGATTCTCTGGGTCGGCCGAGTGCCGTGTGCCAGGAGTCGCGCATCGTCGCGGAGACGGGTTCCTTCTCCCGGACGGGAGAAGGCAGGATGAGGGGGATTGCGACCCGCGAGAATGC
>JALOQW010000424.1 GCA_025459275.1 Pirellula sp. | reverse complement strand
GCTTAGGGATCTTTGGCAAGATCCACTACTCGGCGCTTAGGGATCTTTGGCAAGATCCACTACTCGGTGCTCAGGGATCTTCGGCAAGATCCACTACATTAGGTCAGTTCATTGAGCCGTTTTGCGTTTGAGCGTTGGTGACGCAAGGGCCACCAACGCTGATTTCGAGTTGGAACATTCCTCATGGTGAAGCCATTCCAGCATGCTCGTTATGAGTCTGCGGTGGCTTCCTCGGCTTCCTCGGGCGTTACGGGACCTTCAGGTCCGGTGTAGCCCCCTGCGGCAACGATTCCATCGCGAATCTCTTGGGCGATTTCGCGATTCTCGGCGAGGAAGTTGCGAGCCTTCTCTTTTCCTTGGCCGATGTAGGTTTCGCCGTATTTGAACCATGCTCCACTCTTGGAGATGATCTTGTGGGCGATCCCCATATCGATCAAGTCCCCTTCGTAGCTGATGCCGTTGGTATGCATCATGTCAAATTCGGCGACACGGAACGGAGGAGCTACCTTGTTCTTGACGATCTTGGTTTTGACTCGCTGTCCGACCACTTCTTCGCCATCCTTGAGTTGCCCGATGCGGCGAACATCGACGCGGCACGAGGCATAGAACTTAAGAGCTCGACCGCCGGGAGTTGTCTCCGGCGAGCCATAGCTCATGCCACCGATTTTTTCTCGAATCTGATTGATGAAGATGACGACCGTTTTGCTGCGAGCAATGGCACCTGTCAGCTTTCTCATGGACTGGCTCATCAAGCGGGCCTGCAATCCTACGTGGGTATCTCCGATCTCGCCTTCCAATTCTTGGCGAGGGACCAAGGCTGCGACCGAGTCGATCACGATCACGTCGACCGAATTGCTTTTAACGAGCATCTCCGTGATCTGCATCGCTTCTTCTCCGCTGCTCGGCTGACTGACGAGAAGGGAATCGAGTTGAACTCCGAGTTTCTTGGCCCAGCTAGGATCGAAGGCATGTTCAGCATCGATGATGGATGCGATGCCACCCGCTTTCTGTGCCTCGGCACAGACGTGCAACGCGAGTGTCGTCTTGCCGCTCGATTCTGGGCCGTAGATCTCGATGATTCTTCCGCGTGGAAGACCGAAGCCTCCTAGAGCCATATCAAGTGACAACGAACCGGTACTGATCCCTTCAATTTTGAGTTGGGTCTCTCCTCCCAACGGCATAATCGACCCTTCGCCAAACTGCTTCTCAATCTGCTGCAGGGTGGTCTTCAGACCTGGCTCTCGTTTGAGGATCTGCTCGAGGCCCGTTACCGGTTCGGCCGATCCACCCTTGTCTGTCTTTTTCTGCTTGCTGCTTTTTCCGGACGTCGCGGCCACGAGACATTCTCCTAAACGTTGTGGTGAAGATAAACAATCCCTCGAAGGGAGCTATGCTAACGCTTTCCTAGTGCGTTAACAACTACATACAGGATCGTCTCCACGCGGGACACGTTTGGTCAAAGCGCCGGACAAAATTCCCAGGCTTTTCAAAACATTCCGGAATCTTCTAGAAACAATACCGCTCAACGAACCGAACGGATGTAGTGGATCTTGCCAAAGATCCTTGAGCACCGGGAAGCTCAGCAACTTCCGCTACCTTCATGGCTCGGCACTGCGTTTCGAAGAACAACGAAAAGCAATGAAGTTGGCCTGGACTATTGTGGGCTTGGCAGATGGTCTTGGAAGTAGCGGCGGACCGATTCAGCCATGGCCAGCATCGCATCCCGATCCTTTATTCCAGGTTCGGTTTCGATGCCCGACGCGACATCGACTCCATTAGGTTTCGCGATTTCGCAGGCAGTGGCAATATTCGAAGGCTGAAGCCCCCCCGCAAGAATCAACGGTGCCGGAGGAGTCATCGAAGTAAACCTGGGATCCGTCGCCGGGAGACAGAAGGAATGTGGGCGAGGGGAAAGCAAGTCCCAGCGAGCGGTCTTGCCCGTCCCTCCTCGCGTCTTGGGATCATACGCATCGATAAGGATCGCGCATACCGGGCTGACAGGATCAAACACTTGATCGCTCCACGCGGCAATCATGGTATCATCGTCCACCCCGCGGTAGGGCAAGCCGCGAAGCACGGGCAAGTCCCGCAGTCCTTCGAATTGTTGAGCTTGATGGAGCCATTCCACGGGTTCGTCACCGTGCAATTGGATCGCATCCAGTTCGCAAACATGAAGCACGTCGGCAACATGTTGAGGGGTTGCGTTGACGAAGACACCGATGCGCTGGATGCGTCCTGCAGCGGCTCGGGACAGTTCCGCCGCCAAACGCAGGCTGACATAGCGCTTGCTCGCCGGCACAAAGTTCAAGCCGATGGCGCAAGCTCCCGCTTCAATGGCGCCCTCGACATCGATCTCGCGAGTGATGCCGCAGAACTTCAAGCGTGGGTAAGTCTTCATCCACCCTACAATCGGTACTCAAGGGTTAAAAATAATCCACCGCCATAATATGACCGACAATAATCCAGACGCCAAGGAACAAGCAACCCATTGCAGCGTGCAAAAAATCGAGCGACATTGATCGCGACCTCTCAAATTTGACAGAGAAACCGCCTTCCGTAGATTCAGCCGACGCGAGCCCCTTGCTCGAATCGGTCGCCTTCTTGCGAGAATCGTCCTATCGGCTGCCCCCCGATCGGAATTGAGAACTTTTCTCGACCGCCACTTAATCGCGACAATCGCTATAAGTGGATCGGGGTTGGAGGTATACTGACGCGATTCCATCCCAAGTCGTTACTTCTGGTTTCACTTCTATGGCTACCCGACTCCCCGTTGTCTTGTGTCTGGTTTTGATCGGTCTCTCCAGTTCATGCTGGCTCATCGCATGCGCCTCTGAGCCAACGGCGAACGAAGAACCGCTTGCTTCATGGAACGATCAACCATCTCGACGATCGATTGTCGAGTTTGTGGAACGGGTCACCCTGGAAGGTGGACCAGATTACGTTCCTGTCTCCGACCGGATTGCGGTATTCGACAACGATGGCACCTTGTGGACTGAACAACCCATGTACGTGCAGGCTTTCTTTGCCTTCGATCGCGTGAAGGAATTGGAGCCGCAACATCCGGAATGGCGAACGACCGAACCCTTCGCTTCGGTACTGCGAGGGGACTTGAAATCGGCCTTGTCGGGTGGCGAACGATCGCTTGTGGCATTGGTCATGGCCACGCATGCTGGTATGACGACAGAAGAATTCGAGCAAACAGTCATTCGATGGATTGCGGAGGCACGGCATCCCCAAACGGGGAAGCTCTTTACCGAGATGGTCTATCAGCCGATGCTGGAGATGATGTCTTATCTGCGAAGTAAGGGATTCAAGACCTTTATCGTCTCTGGGGGTGGTATCGAATTTATGCGTCCATGGGCTGAGCGAGTCTACGGAGTTCCACCGGAGCAAGTCATTGGGAGCAGCGTCAAGACACGATTCGAGCTACTTGATGGACGGCCTTCACTGCTGCGTTTGCCCGAATTGAATTTCTTAGATGACAAATCAGGTAAGCCGATTGCGATACAGCTTCACATCGGTCGACGTCCGATCATCGCCTTCGGCAACTCCGATGGCGACCTCGAGATGCTTCAATGGACGACGGCCAGCGATCGTCCTCATCTTGGAGTTTTGGTTCGGCACACCGACGGGAATCGCGAGTATCGTTACGATCGCGATTCCCATGTTGGCCGCCTCGACCGAGCACTCGATCTGTCGGGGGAACTCGGTTGGGTTGTTATTGATATGGAGCAAGACTGGAACCGCGTCTATCCCGAGCGTTAGGCCCCTTTCTTTACCCCTCTCTCTTTACGCGTTGAGCGGCACGTTGGGGTTATCCGCGATATTGACCCAGACGTGAACGTGGGGGGCGCCGCGGAAGTACCAAACGAAACTCGGCCCCTCGAGTCGCCAATTGTCCCAAACTCGATCCTCGCCGATATCATCGTCGGTATAGAAGGCCAGATGTAGTTGATCGATCCCACCTTGCTTGGTAAGGCACTGTTGGACTTCGTCTCGATCCGTGGAACGGAACGGTTCGATCAGTTTTTCCAAGGTGCGGACCAACTCGGCCTTCTGGTCGGAGGAAAGTTCGGTCACGGGGATTCCGGGGTAACCTCCCTTTCGGAATGCGACTTCCTCTTCGGAAGGTGATTCAGGGACTTCGGCAAGCTTACGCTGGCGGCCGTCGAGCATCTTGTAGACCTGATTCGCGGCCAGCGCTTGCTCCCAGAAGACATTACCCGGGTGGTTCGCTGACTCATCATCAGTCCCTGCAGCATG
>JALOQW010000423.1 GCA_025459275.1 Pirellula sp. | reverse complement strand
TTCACGCACGACCATGCCCGATCGAGAGCCTACCGATGGGGCGAAGACGGATTGGCTGGTATCTCGGACGACCAACAGCAACTCTGCTTTGCAATGGCTTTGTGGAACGGCAAAGATCCGATTCTGAAGGAGCGGCTCTTCGGATTGACCAATAGCGAAGGAAACCACGGAGAAGATGTCAAGGAGTATTACTTCTACCTCGACAACACTCCGACTCACTCGTACATGAAGTATCTGTACAAGTATCCTCAGGCTCCGTTCCCGTATGCAGATCTCATTGAAACCAACCGTCGCCGCTCTCGCAATGAGATGGAGTATGAACTACTAGATACCGGCGTGTTCAAAGAAGATCGATACTTCGACGTCTTGGTTGAATATGCCAAGGTCGACCCGGAAGATATCCTGATTCGAATCACCGCGGCCAATCGCGGCCCGGATGCTGCGGAGCTGCATATCTTGCCAACGCTCTGGTTTCGCAACGATTGGTCGAAATGGATTGCTGCATCCAACCGCGCTCCCCACAAGCCCAGCCTCACCTACCTAGACTCCTCCGAATCGTTCCGGATCGCCATGTGCCAACACGCGGTGCTTGGCGAGTATTCCTTCTGCTGCGAAGGGGATGTGCCGCTACTGTTCACCGAAAATGAGACCAACCATGAACGGCTGTTTCCTGGGCAGAAGAACGAAAGCCCTTACGTCAAAGATGGTATCAACGACTATGTGGTTCAAGGCAAGACCAACGCAGTCAATCCCTTACGAGAAGGGACCAAAGTTGCATCTCACTACAAGTTCCATATCGGCGGCGGTCAGACTCAGCAAATCCGTGTTCGCCTTTTCAAGGGCTCGCCCACGCGCATCGTAGCCCCCTTCGACAAGTCCTTTGATGATGTGTTCGCGGAGAGGATACGAGAGACCGACGAGTTTTATCATTCAATCATTCCATCGACCGTAACAGCCGATTCGGCCAACGTGATGCGCCAAGCTCTGTCGGGCATGCTATGGAGCAAACAGTTCTTCTTCTTCGATGGCGATAACTGGCTCGACGAACACAACTCGAATCCACTGCACAGCGGATATCGCGATTCGCGCAACTCGGGCTGGTTCCACATGCTCAACAAGGACATCATCTCGATGCCGGACAAGTGGGAGTATCCTTGGTACGCTGCCTGGGACTTGGCCTTCCACGCCTTGCCGTTGTCGATCGTCGATCCTGACTTTGCCAAGGAACAATTGAGGCTGATGCTCAAAGGTGTCTACTTGCATCCGAGTGGTCAGATCCCTGCGTACGAGTGGAACTTTAGCGATGTGAATCCACCGGTTCACGCGTGGGCAACACTCTTTCTCCACCGAACCACTCATGCTCTCGGAGGTGAGGCAGATCACGATTTCCTTCGGGGGGCGTTCAATAAGTTGATGCTCAACTTCACCTGGTGGGCGAATCGAAAGGATCGATTCGGTAAGAATGTGTTCGAAGGTGGCTTCCTCGGCCTTGATAACATCGGAGTGTTTGACCGAAGCGCTCCACTTCCTACGGGAGGTCACTTGGAACAAGCTGACGGAACGGCTTGGATGGCATTATTCAGCCAGAACATGACCGAGTTAGCAATCGAGTTGGCTGCGAACGATCCCGTGTACGAGGATATGGTGATTAAGTTTGCGGAGCAGTTCTACTACATCGCAGCGGCCATGAACCGTCCGGGACAGGACGGGATGTGGGATGAAGAAGATGGATTCTATTACGATCTTCTGCGGTTGCCGGACGGCACGTCGACTCGTCTTAAGGTCCGATCCATGGTCGGTTTGCTTCCACTATGCGCAACAACCGTGATTGAAGCTTGGCAGCGCGAGAGCCTTCCGAAGACGATGGAGGAACTCATGGATCGGCTGCGACGCATGCCGGAGCTCGGAACGACCATGCATCCCGTCGGACGGGAGCATCAGGGCTACGCTAAACGTGGTTTGCTCGCCTTGGTCAATCCAGAACGCCTCCGCCGCATTCTGACCAAGATGCTCGACGAGAATGAGTTTTTGAGCCCCTACGGAATCCGATCTCTCTCCAAGTACCATCAACATCACCCCTATGTATTCCACGTCGGCGGACAAGAGTATCGCGTTGATTACTTGCCTGCAGAATCGAACACGGGCATGTTCGGCGGCAACTCCAACTGGCGCGGTCCCATATGGATGCCTGTGAATGCGATGATCATCCGGGCCTTGATGAACTTTTATGCCTACTATGGTGATGAGTTCCAAATCGAATGCCCCACCGGGTCCGGGAAGATGATGAATCTATTTGAGGTCGCGAAGGATCTTTCCGATCGTCTCACTCGCATTTTTCTTCGGGGCGACAACGGCCAACGCCCCGTATACGGCGGAACGGACGTATTCCAGTCCGACGAACATTGGCGGGATCACCTTCTCTTTTTCGAGTATTTTCATGGCGACAACGGCGCCGGTCTCGGAGCGAGCCACCAAACTGGATGGACAGGACTCGTGGCAAAGTTCATTCAGATGTTTGGCTCGCTCGACGCTGCCGGCGTTCTCTTAGAAGGCAAGAGGTCTATTTTTGAAGTGGGTTCTTCCCACCCATCGAAGACCTGAACCTTCATCGTCCTAGAAAACGCGGATCGGAGCTAAAAGATGAGAAAAGTAAGAGGATAAAATGCCCGGAACAAGCCCGATCGATCATGTGCCGCTTTGGTTGCTCTTCATCGCCATCGCGGTCATGGTGGCGATTTCGATTGAAGCCGGATATCGGATCGGTCGGTATCGTTCGAGACACTCGAAAGATGAAAGAGAATCGCCTGTAGGCGCGATCGTAGGAGCCTCGCTTGGACTGTTGGGATTCATCCTCGCATTCACGTTCGGCCTGGCAGCATCGCGATTTGACGAGCGGCGACGCATTGTCGTCCAAGAGGCAAACGCGATCGGGACTACGTATCTACGAGCCGGATTACTGCCAGGGGATAGCACCAAGAGCATTCGAAAATTGCTTGAAGAGTATACCGATGCCAGATTGGAAGTCACCAAGACAAGGGACATCCCTTTGCTGATGCAGCGTTCCGAGGAACTGCATGAGAAGTTATGGAAGGAAGGAGAACGCGTTGGTAACGGGAACCCTCAGTCGATCGTTGTCGGATTGTTTCTGGAATCGTTGAATGAGACGATCGATGTGCATGCGGAACGCGTGCTCATCGCAGTCCGCAATCGACTTCCGACGGCGATTTGGATTTCGTTGTTCTTCGTCACCGTGATCACCATGGGTGGTGTCGGTTACCATGAAGGATTATCCAAGTCGCGGCGATCGCCGGCAATCCTCGTCCTAGTGTTCAGTTTTTCGTTGGTCATCACACTGATTTCCGATCTGGATCGACCACAAGACGGCTACCTTCGAGTCAGCCAGGAAGCCATGATCGAGCTTCAGAGAATGATCCAACAGCATCCTTAGCGAAAACTCATCATCGAAGTGTTCACATCATGTCCGAACCAAACAATCCCGTTCTTTATCAAGTCAACACACGCGTCTGGTTGACGGAACTGTCTCGTGTGATGGGTCGCGAAGCGACCTTGGACGACATCCCGGATTCGGAATTGGACCGATGGGCTGAGCAGGGGTTCGATTGGATCTGGTTCCTCAGTGTTTGGCAGACGGGGCCAACCGCGCAACAGGTTTCTCGCAACAAGCCGGAATGGCGACAGGAGTTTGAGGAAACCCTTCCGGACTTGTGCGACCAAGACATCGCCGGTTCGGGCTTCGCGATTACGGGCTACACCGTCCATCCGAACCTCGGTGGCGACGCAGCGCTGGCGCGACTTCGCGATCGATTACGCCGCCGTGGTCTGAAGCTGATGCTCGATTTTGTCCCGAACCACATGGGGCTTGGGCACCCATGGATCGAAAGCCATCCCGAGTTCTTTATTTGCGGAACTGAGCAGGACCTGGCGAATGCCCCACTGAATTACACACGCATCGTACGACAGGGAGGCGAACAGGTCTTCGCTTACGGTCGCGATCCCTATTTCGCAGGTTGGCCCGACACATTGCAACTCAACTATGCGAATCCGGCGTTGCAAGAAGCGATGATCAATGAATTACTTCGCATCTCCTTGCAGTGCGACGGCGTTCGATGCGATATGGCGATGTTGGTCTTGCCCGAAGTTTTCGAACGTACCTGGGGCCAGAAGGCACCGTTGTTTTGGCCAAACGCTATCCAAAAGGTTCGCTCGCAAGTCCCCGGCTTTACCTTCATGGCCGAAGTCTAT
>JALOQW010000422.1 GCA_025459275.1 Pirellula sp. | reverse complement strand
GAAGACCACGCGAGATCGCCTCTTTGAGGCAGCTATCTCGGCAGCTCCGGCCCCGGTGCGTACCATTGCGTCCAATCCGATTGGATTTCGTTTGTTGATGATCGCGGCTGCAGCATTGATGGCAACAGGAATCCTGACCCTTGATTGGCAAGACGGAGTTCCTCGCTTCAACTTCCATCGCGATAAAGCACGCGAAGTGCGTCAAGAGCTGGTTCAGGATTTGGGACAACAAGTCCAAAAATGGGAACAAGGTCAAGGGATTACTGTTCCGGAATCATGGAAGGGGAGTTTGCAATCTGCCAATCCTCCTGGGCACCTGATCCAGACTCCCAACCCCTATCAACAGCAACCGACGGCAGGTTACCCTCCTGCAACGCAAGGTGCATGGGGACAGCAGCCACTTTCTCCAACCAACGGGTACTA
Source organism: Pirellula sp. (assembly GCA_025459275.1). Taxonomy (GTDB): domain Bacteria; phylum Planctomycetota; class Planctomycetia; order Pirellulales; family Pirellulaceae; genus JBKCUI01. The sequence continues at coordinate 3,842 of JALOQW010000422.1, read as the reverse complement.
TCAACCCAACGCTCAGCAACCCGGTCAATACTTTCCGGGCCAATATCAGCCTGGCCAATATCAGCCGGGCCAAATGCAACCAGGCCAAGTGCCGCCTGGCCAGTATCCGCAGCAGCCTTATCCGTACCCCAATACGGGTAACGGTTATCCTCCCGACTATCGTCGATAAAAGAAAACGGCGAATTCGAGGGCTTCGGTGCGTCCTTTCTCCGCAGTTGCATCTGCTAGATATCGCGATCGATCTCGATCATAATCGCCCAGATGGATACTGCATCAAAAACAGGATCGCGGACAGGTTGGTGGCTTTTGGTCGCCGCGATTCCAATGGCGCTCGCAGCCGGTTTCTGGTTTGGCCGCAGCGGAGCGCCTCGGGCCATCGAATCGCATTTGGCGGAATCGAACTCTCAAGAGCCCGAGACGATCTCCACCCGCATGCAGAACGAAACGCTGCAGATTCTCTTGCCCGCCAACATGGCTCGATCCAAGACCCTCGCGCGAGCCACGATTGATCGCAGTTCCTGGAACGAAGAGAGGATGATCCCGGCGAAACTCGAGTTGGATCCCGGGCGTCATTACGCAGTCACTGCTCCCGCAGAGGTCATCGTCGATGAGTTCTTGGTTCCCTTGGGAGACCGAGTCCAACGGGGTGAGCCGTTATTGGTCATGTCGACATCCCAGATCACAACTTTGAGAGGTGGGTTATTGCGGCAAGAACTTCTGACGGAAAAAGCGAAGCGAGCTTTGGATTGGCACAAGGAGATTCAATCTCGCATCGCAACGATCATCAACCAAGTTCAAAAAGGAACAGAACCGGTTCCCGATCAATGGCAGGCCATCGATACGGAACAGACCGCGGAGTTCGGTGCGAGGATTGTTGGTGCGTATGCCAAGCTTTGGTCCGCAGCACAGTTGTCGCGCATCTCGCAACGGGCGAGCAATTCGGGAGTCATTGCGGAAAAATCGATGGTGGAGCGTCAAACCGACCTTGAGTCGGCGAAAGCAGCACTGCAAGGCGCGATCGAACAATCCCGCTTCGAAGTGCAACAGGCCATCCTTGCGGCCGAATCCGATTTGGCCGCGGCCGAAGGGGCTCTTCAGAGCATTCAATCCGACATGAGGCGATTTCTTGGGTTGCGAGTGTGGGACGAAAAAGCGGCAACGGAACTGCTCTCGTCCGATCATCCCGATCGATTCGTTCATCGTTCTCCTGGTGACGGGATTGTCTTGGAACGTTACTTCGCCAACGGCGAACGCGCAGCCGTCGGGGATTTGGTGGTTCTGGTTGCGGATACGTCACGACTGTGGCTAGTTGGTGATCTGCGGCAGCAAGATTGGGATCTTCTTCAAGTTCACTCGGGTGACACCATCGAAGCCGAAGTCGTTGGCCTCGAGTCGATCGGTCGGATTGCGGCCAAGGTTGAGATGATGGGAGGTGTTGTCCAGACAAGCTCGGGGAGCATCCGCTTAACCGCGTCCCTCGAGAATTCGCAAGGTCTGTTGAGGCCGGGAATGAATGCTCGACTGGTTGTCAGCCGCCCGAAACAAGGTTTGCGCGTTCCCGAGACGGCGATCTTTTCCAATGATGGCAAGGATTACGTGCTTCGCATCGAAGACGAAACGACATTTTCTGTGGTTCCGGTTCAGTTGGGCACACGGCAAAACAATACTGTGGAGATTCAGCATGGACTCGAATCAGGGGAATCGGTCCTGGTATCGGGAGTGTTTCCGATCGCGAGTCAAGCGTTCCTTCAGGATGACGAATAGGAATGCTACTTCATCTTATCGAGGTATCCATCCGTTATCGCTGGATGGTGTTGATCGCGGCCTTGGGGGTTGTCCTTTCTGGGATCTATTCTGCTTATCAGCTGCCGCTTGACGCGATTCCCGACCTGACCAACGTGCAGGTTCAGGTCGTCACGTCGGCGGGCTCGATGTCCCCGATCGATGTGGAGCGTTATGTAACCAATCCACTCGAGAAGGAGTTAAGCGGGTTGCCGAAGCTGCAAGAGCTTCGGAGTATTTCCAGGCTCGGTATTTCATTGATCACCGTGGTGTTTGATGAAGGGACGGATCTTTACTGGGCTCGCCAGATCGTCGATCAAAGGTTGCGAGGCATCGCACCGATGCCCAATGGGATCGGACAGCCACAGCTCGGTCCCTTGACAACGGCGTTGGGAGAAGTGCTTCAGTTTGAGGTGCGCAGTGAGACAGGAGCACATTCTCCAACCCAATTGCGATCGATCCTCGAGTGGCAGATCGCGCCGAGTTTGAAAGGTGTTCCTGGGGTAGTCGAGGTCAATGCGCACGGAGGCAAGTATTTGGCCTTCGAAATTCAACCAGCTCCTGAACGGCTACGAGCGTTGGGCTTGAGCCTGAATGATCTGGTAACGGCCCTCGAAGACAACAACGTCTCCACGGGTGGCGGCTACATGATCGCTGGTAGCCAACAGCGATTCATTCAAGGGGAGGCGTTGCTGCAGTCTCTCGACGATGTGCGGAAGATCAGTTTGCGTTCGGCAGATGAAGGCTCGCCGGTCTTCATGCGCGATGTGGCCGAAGTTGTCGAGGGATCGTTGCTGAGGCAGGGAGTGGCAACGCGCGACGGTCGCGGCGAAGTCGTCATCGGAATGGCCATGATGCTAACCGGACAAAACTCGCGAGTGGTCGTTCAGAGGGTGAAAGAACGGCTCGATTCGATTGCCGATACGCTGCCTGAAGGTGTTCGAACCGAAGTCATTTACGATCGAGAAGGATTGATCCACCGCGCCATCGAAACCGTGGGTAGAAACTTGCTCGAAGGTGGTTTGTTCGTGGTGGTAGTGCTGCTGGTTTTCTTGGGCTCGTTTCGAGCCGGTTTGATCACAGCGCTGGCGATTCCGTTGTCCATGATGTTTGCGGTCAATGCAATGCATGCATGGGGGATCGCTGCATCTCTCATGAGCTTAGGGGCCATCGACTTCGGCATCATCGTCGACTCTTCCGTGATCATGATTGAGAATTGCTCTCATCGGCTTGGTCTGGCACCGCCGAACGTCAGCAAGGAGAGCGTTATTCGAGACGCCTCGATCGAAGTCCGGCGTCCCACTTTGTTCGGTGAGTTGATCATCGCTTCAGTTTACGTCCCCGTGCTGATGTTGGAGGGGAGCGCTGGAAAACTCTTTAGGCCGATGGCCCTGACGGTGTTGTTGGCTCTGCTGGGATCATTGATTGTCTCCATGACCGTCATGCCTGCTCTTGCGACCCTTTTTCTAAAGCGCCCGAAGCTCGAACACGGCCACGAAAAGCCATCTCTGTTGATGCGTTGGCTAACGGCAGCCTACCGTCCGATCGTCGATGGCATCGTCCATCGCCCGATCGTGGCTGTCATTGTCGCATTGCTTTGCGTCGGTATCTCCATCCCAATGGCATTGCGGCTCGGTGCCGAGTTCATGCCACGCTTGGAAGAAGGGGACATGTTGATCGAAGCGGTCCGTTTGCCGAGCGCCACTCTGGAAGACGCGGTCCCCATGTCGACGGCCATCGAGGACATCGTCCGTCAGAACCCAGAGGTTCGTACTGTGTTTTGCAAGACGGGTCGCCCCGAAATTGCAAACGACATCATGGGTGTCCATCAAACCGACGTTTGGGTCATGTTGACTCCCAAAGAAACGTGGCGGGAGGGAGTGACGCGAGAATCACTGATCGAGCGATTCGAGAGCCAGCTGCAACGCGCGATTCCTGGAGTCCGCTTCGGGTTTACGCAGCCGATCGAGATGCGCGTCGATGAATTGGTCGCAGGCGTCAAAGCGGACGTTGCTGTGCTGATCTATGGGGATGATCTCAAGCAGATCGCCAAATTGGGT
>JALOQW010000421.1 GCA_025459275.1 Pirellula sp. | reverse complement strand
CGATCGGGACCGAAAGTGCATCGCTGCGATCTGTCACGGTGGATGGTTGGCGATCTCGGCCGGAGTCTATAAAGGAGTCCGAGTCACCGGATCTCCTGGAATCAAAGACGATTTGATCAACGCCGGCGCTGTCTGGGAGGATGCTGCTGTGGTCGTTGATCGGCACTTCGTCTCAAGTCGAAAGCCGGACGATCTCCCGGCGTTCGTGCCTGCAATGATCCATGTCATGCAAGGGGGCACCTGATGACTCTTCGTATCCTGCAGATCAGCGATACACACCTCGGGGCCGATCCGGACTTCGAGATAGCGCCTGGCATCTATCCGTTCGTACGTGTGCAAGCCCTCCTAGATGCTATCGAAGGGTGGATCGCGCGAGATTCCGTTCCGATCGACTGTATCGTGCATACCGGCGATTTGGTCCACCGAGGGCATCTGGCTAAGTTAGACGATGCGAGCACTCGGATAGGGATAAAGTGGTTTGGCACTCTTTCCAAGCCGATCTATTGGGTGATCGGCAATCACGACCATCGAGAAACGATCCGCGATTGCGTTGGGGACCCGCCTGGTGAATGGCTGACGTCCTAGCCCGACCGATGGGCTTATCACTTTGTGTTGCAAGGGGAACGCATCATCGTTATCGATGCACGCGGCCCGCTCGAATTCGATCCGCAAGGAGAGATTTCGGCTCAGCAATTGAACAGTCTCTCGGAAGTTCTGTCTTCGACCCAAGAACCGGTTACGGTGTTTTTGCATTATCCCCCAATCCCGCTCGGTTGCGATTGGATCGATCAGAGCATGCTCGTTCGCAACGGCACCGAATTGCATGAGATTCTGCGAACGCATCGCGATCAAGTGCGCGGCGTCTTCTTTGGACACATCCATCGGCCGATGTCTCTGATCCTCGACGGAATTCTGTATGCTTCGAGTGGTAGTGCCACTATGCACTTCCCAAATTGGCCGAACGCAACATCCGCAACGAGCGCATGCGATCCAATCGCTTTTGCGCAACTCATTGAAATCGGATCTCATGGAGTGATGGTCAAGCCGCAATGGGTCGTATTGCCAAGTGCGGGGCCTGTCGGATGAACAACTTGCGAGCGTGGGCCCAGTTAGTACGTGTTCCCAATACGTTGACGAGTTGCGCGGATGTACTCGCGGGTATGAGCGTTGGTGGGGGCTTTGCCCATCACTATCTCGTCTATCCATGGGCTGCCATTCTTGGGTCATGTGCATCGATCGCTCTCTACTGGGCGGGTATGGTGCTCAACGATGTGTTCGACATTGAGCAAGACCGACAACAGGGACGTCCCGGCCCGCTGGTTACCGGAAAGATCTCGATCGATAGCGCCCGAAAATGGGGTATTGCCCTGTTAATCCTAGGGGTCATCTGCAGCGCTCTGGGCCCCTTTGCAATGACCCGTTCAGCCGATAATGCACCGAGCGAGTCCTCCTTGTCCCTTTGGCTAGCCGTACCGGGCCTGATTGGAGTCGCGTTGGCTGCCGCAATCTATGCGTACGATGGCCCCTGCAAAAAATCTTGGTTTGCGCCTTGGATCATGGGTATCTGCCGCGGGCTCAATATGTCCTTAGGGATCGCGCTGGTAGCGGCAGTCATTCCCGTTGCATTGGGGCCGGCATCTGCGGCGGTTGTCATTGGCCACGTTCTCTACATCAGCGGCGTAACCATCGCGGCGCGACGTGAAGCCGATCTCCATCAATCGCGAAGTCGTTTGATCGCAGGTTGGACCATCTGTGCGCTCGGTGCTTCGTCGATCGCCTTCTCGACAAGCTGGGAGCCAACCCGCCCCTTGCGATTGGAACCCCACTGGGTGTTTCCATTGATGATCGCGATTCTCATGCTGCCCCTTGGTCGCCGAGTGTTGGACGCAATGCGTACTCTGCAACCTCAACGACTTGGTATGGCTATCCGTCAAGCCATTTTGTCGGTTCTCTTCCTCGATGCCGCTATCGCACTTCAGTTTTCAGGGGACCTGCCTGGGATCGTTATCTGCTTGATGGTGTTGCCTACTCTTCTTTTGTCACGCTGGTTTCGGTCGACGTAATAAGTGATTCAAAAAGGTTCGTGCATATGCAGATCGCCCCGTGAGGGGAGGTAGGAGTCGGGTTCTGCCCTGCTTGTTTTCTGGGGCCTGATTGGCAAGCCTACGGGCCATGAACCAATTCTTGATTCTTTCAGAAGTTTCCGTAGTGGCTGGCACCTTTTCTGCTGCCATCGATGAGTATCCATGAATGGAATCTGACAAGCTTGTACTGCGAGAGATCAATAACTATGGAATGGTGGTTGCGCCCCGACGTGGGGCATCCTTGGACGAGGAGGACTCAAGCAACCTGCAAGTCTGCATGAAATCGATTTTCGAGGCGACGCGTGTCACGATATCGTCGCAAGGAGTCTTCTGCTGGAGCCACCATCCCAAGCCGCTCTGCCGTTACTCTTGGTTGTTTGAACCGGCTCTCTATTTGTTGAACCGGCCTTATGTGCGTACCGAAGAAGTCCCCGTGGGCATGACGTTGAGCTTCTGGTAGGTTTTCGCTGTGGCGCATCGGCCTCGTTGCGTGCGAATAATGTATTCAGACCGCAGCAGAAAGGGTTCGACTTCGTCCTCGAGGGTATCGGACGAGACGCTCATGGTGTGCGCGATGGCTTCCAAACCAGCAGGGCCACCTTGAAAGACCCGAACCAGGGTTTCCAGGTAGCGACGATCCTGGCGATCGAGACCGATTTCGTCGATCCCTAGCATATCCAAAGCGCGATGGGCGATGTCCACATTGATGCGGCCGTCCCCTTTACTCATGGCATAGTCACGTACCCACATCAACCGGCCGTTTGCGACCCGTGGCGTCCCACGCGACCGAGTTGCGATTTCGGTCGCAGCATCCGCGCTGAGTTCGACCTTGAGCTTGTGGGCGTTGCGAGCAAGAATCTCAACGAGCTCGTCCACGGTATAGTAGCCCAGATGTTGTCGGATATGGAATCGATCACGAAGTGGGGCGCTGAGCATCCCTGCTCGGGTTGTCGCGCCAATCAACGTGAACGGCTGCAGCTTTAAGTTCAGGGTGCGAGCATTGACCCCTTCGCCGAGCACGATGTCGATCCGAAAATCTTCCATAGCCGTGTAGAGAAACTCTTCGACCGGCTTGGGAAGTCGATGGATTTCATCGATGAACAGAACGGAACCATGTTCCAGATTGGTCAGGTAGGGAATGATTTCCTTGGGGGCCTTGAGGCTTGGGCCGCTGGCCATATCAACCTTCACCCCCAATTCGCGGGGAATGCAAACGGCGAAGGTCGTTTTTCCTAGTCCGGGTGGGCCATCGAGCAGGATATGTCCGAGGGGTTCGCTGCGCTTCTTGGCCGCATCGATCGCGATTTGGAGAACCTCCATGACGTCCTTTTGGCCGACCATATCCGCAATGCGTTTGGGACGAAGGATCGAATCATTTTCGGTGGAGGGAGCAGAGCCAGCGTCGTCGTTGGATGCCACTGGCGATTGCAAGGACGAGATTTCGTCATCGTCGCCCGCCTGGTCTTCACGACGAGCGGTAATTTTTCGTTCTCGAACCATTACTGAGTTTCCCTCCGTGTCACGGGCGGTGCGGAACCTATTTGCTGTCAGACCCGGTATCGAGAACCGCCATGAAGGCTTTCTGTGGAATATCGACCGACCCGATCGATTTCATTCGCTTCTTCCCTTCACGCTGCTTGGCCCACAGCTTGCGTTTCCGAGTGATATCACCGCCGTAGCATTTTGCAGTCACATTCTTGCGGAGGGCGGGGACTGTTTCACGTGCGATCACGCGGGAGCCAATCGCGGCTTGAACAGCCACTTCGAACATATGCCGATCGATTTCTTCTTTCAATTTCTTGACAACCGCGCGGCCTCGTCGATCGGAATCGCGACGGTCGCAGATGATACTCAATGCGTCGACACGCTTTCCGTTGACTAGAATGTCCATTCGAACGAGGTCGGCATCTTCGTAGCCGATGATTTCGTAGTCCATCGTGCCGTAACCGCGCGTGGCACTTTTGAGTTTGTCGTGCAGGTCGTAGATGACCTCTGCAAGGGGCAGATCATAGCTGACCAGGGACCGCGTTGCGGACAGATACTCGTTGGTTCGGAGAACGCCTCGGCGATCCTGGCACAACTTCATCACGACACCAATGTACTCGGCCGGCAGTACAAAATTGACACGCACGATGGGTTGTCGAAACTCTTGAATATCGCCGGACTCGGGCACTTCTTGAGGCCGATGGATCTCGAGTTT
>JALOQW010000079.1 GCA_025459275.1 Pirellula sp. | reverse complement strand
TTCGATGGCTCCCGATTCACGCAGGTGGCTCAATCGGGGGCGATGGTCCTTGCTGTCTTCGGCTTGACGGTTGAGCTGGGATAGACACAGGACAGGAACGTTCTGTTCACGCGCCAACATCTTCAAACGTCTTGCGATTTTGGCTACTTGTTCTTGCCTGGGGTCTTTGGAGTTGTCCGGTTCCAAGAGCTGGAGATAGTCGATCACGATTAATCCGAGAGGCTGGCCCCCTTTGAGCTTTTCCTGTTTCGAAATTCGTCGGGCCACCGCGGCAACTTCGCTGACCGTGCGGCTTGGAGTATCGTCGATGTAGAGGGGAGCCAAACTGATTTCAGCTGCATTGGCAAGCAAACGTTTGTGTTCGTCCTGGGTAATCGTTCCCACGCGCATTCGAGATCCATTGACCTTGGCAACGGAACAGAGCAGACGATCGACCAATTCGATGGCGTTCATTTCCAAGCTGACAAAGAGAACGGGGGCGCGTTCCTTCATCGAGACATGTTCCGCGATGTTCATGGCAAACGCTGTTTTTCCCATACTGGGGCGAGCGGCCAGGATGATTAATTCGCCATTGTGGAGCCCTCCTGACATTTGATCGAAATCGGTGAAATGGGTCAGGACACCTGAAGCGAGTTGTTCGCCGTGGAGTCTGAGATCGATCCGTTTCATCGAGTCCTTGAGAACATCATCGACGGTCTTGGCTTGTCCCGCGTTGCGATCATCCTGAACTTGGTAGATGCGACTCTCAGCGCTGGCCAACAGTTCCTTGGTATCGGCGGCTGGGTCGTAGGCTTCGCGAAGAATCGACGTGGAGACATCGATCAGTCGTCGCAAGGTCGCTTTCGTTCGAACGATTTCTGCATAATAGATTGCGTGAGCGATGTTCGGGACATCGTTTGCTAATTCGGCCAGATATGCGGCTCCACCGACCAATTCGAATTCATTGCTGGCCTTGAGTTCATGAACCAGAAGCGCGGCATCCAATCGTCGTGAGGAATCAACCATGTCGACCATCCTGCGGTACAGGATTTGGTGCGCGTCATCGAAGAAGTCCTCGAATCGGAGAATGAGCGACAATTCGCTCGTGATGTCCGGTTTGAGCAGCATGCTGCCGAGCACAGCCTTTTCTGCTGTCAGATCGTACGGCGGTGCGCGATCGAGAATGCTCGTCGTATCACTGTTCTTTTCGGATGCCGCATCCTTCCGAAATCGCTTTTGTCCAGTTGACACTCTTGTTCCTCCTTGCTTTGATCCACGCACAATTTGCCCGATTCTATCGTGGCAGCGTTCGGTTGCGAGCCAAGACTAGATTTTGTGGGGCGATTCCGCGCTGCCACAATTTACGGGCCGGCCGTTTTGTTCGCTCTAGAACGGATCGACCCTAGAACGGATCGACCCTAGAACGGATCGAAAGGGTCCTTCGCATCGCCCGCGGGGGCGGTGGGCTTAAGATCTGCGCCGAACGGGTCATCGTCCATGTTGGTTGGACGTGTGGGCTCCGGACGGGTTGGAGTGGTGGTTTCTTTAGGCTTTTCCTTGGTCGGATTCTTGAGCTCGATCCACATGGTCGGCTTGATCGCTCCTTTTTCACGAAGGCAAGTCAAATGCCCGGTGCGAGTGACGACAAAGAATCGATCGTGGATGGAGTTAGGGACGACGCCTTGCAACAGAGCGGTCGTTTGACCATCGACCTTGCCGTCGGAGATTCGGATGCTTTCCAGCATGCCACTCGTATCACGCGCGTAGATGTGCTCTTTACCAACGCCCAGAATGAGGTCGACGTTCTTGGTGGTTGTCGGCCAAAGGGCTTTGCCGGTTTGCAAGTCCATGCATTGGACTTCGCCGTCATCGGCAACGATGAAGACACGATCGTTACCAACCACGGCAGGACGACCTGTTTGAAGTGCCAGATTGGCTCGCCAAAGATACGAACCAACACGATCTGTCGTGGCGTGAATGACCACTCCGTTGTTGGTCGCAAAGAGGAAACCTTGCGGGGTGGCGATCGGTCGTGTTTGCACATCGTCACCGGCGTTGACCTTGGCCCACATCGTCGGTGTTCGTTCGTTGTGAATCATGAACAAGCTTTTCTGACTTGTCCACGCGATGAACTCGCGATTGGAGGAAATTGCTGTGCCATTCCGGTTTTCTTTTCCGGCTCGCAATACTACGGGGGACAGCAGTGGATTGGCGATATCGTATGCCGCAACACGGCCCCCAATCGAAGGAACAAGGATCTTGTCCTTCAGAGGGACGGGAGCTGACGTCGCGGTATGCTCGAGGACGCGAGTTGCGACCAATGAACCATTCTTCAGACTCATCGCAAAGTAGTAGTTTCCGTTGACGACGGTTACGTAATCGTCAGAAACACCAGGCCCCAAAAGCTGCAAGTTGGCGTGGGGTAGCGAGGTTTGCCACAGAACCTCACCCGATTCGCCGTCGAATGCGGTCAGGATCCCGTTCGACGCTAGAGTCACCACGTAGATGACCGGCTCGCTGAAGGTGGTCACCGTTAACTGACGGCCAAGAACGGCATAGGTTTTGACCAGTTTTGCAGCTCGCTCTTGAGCTCCCTGCATTCCGAGCGTCGGGACCGGCTTGGTCGGTTTCCCTTCAACAATCAAGCGATCGAGTGCGGCGCGATCAACTTGCCTGGCATCGATGCGTTCAATCAACCGATTGCCGAGAAATACATCGACGAATTCGCGGCGCTCGCTTGAATGCGCCCACACCACCATATTCTGTTCGGATCGAGCCAGTCCCGCCCCTCCAAGGCTTCCCTCCCAATGCACTTCCAGCCCTGCCGGGGCCACGGATTGGTCGTTGACCTGCGCTAAGACAGGGTTTCCGCTTCCTGTCCAAAGTCCGAAGCCAAGGGCCAAGATCGCAGAGCAAATGGGCAATCGTGCGTGCAACGTTCGGCAACAAACGGGTGATGGCATCATGGTGCGAGCAACAAAGAGGGAAAAGCGAGTTCGCTGCGAGGAGCCGGGGAGTTCCCCAACCACCTTTGTATGATAGTTCCACCGCTTGGTGTTGCGAAGCAATTTCTTTGCGGACAGCCCCCCAGAAATGCCCGACTTTCCCGCTCCAGGCCGAGGCCCAAAAACGTCCGCAGAGCCCATCGAGCCTGTCCGGATCGGAAACATCCTCCCAAACCGACCTGAAATTTAGGCCGTACCGCAAGGAGAAAGTTTGACGGTTGGATGGGCCGTGTTTAGGATCTAAGGAATAGCGTGGCTGAGGCGCCGCGCAACCGCATCCCCGACCTTCTCCCTACTCGATCTTCTTATCGGCGAGGAAATTGATGGCCCGCGATCGCAATTTATACGTATGGCAGGCTTATGTCATCGTCATGTCCTTCGTCAGCCTGCTGTGCATCGGCGCCCTGTGCTACGTTCTCTTCCAGTCCGGCACCAACTCAAAAATGGTGGAAGATGCGACGGCCAAAAAGAACGAAGCGGAAAACCGCTTCAGGCAAGAAAATCAAAAAGGGCAGTTGCTCGAAATGATTTTGGGGGCCCGCCCCACCAACGATGCGGAGTTCCAAACCCTCAAGGGGTCGATCTCCGGGACACCAGAACTGGCCGAAATCGAAAAGAAGTACATTGCCGATATGGCGCTTCTCGGGCCAAACGTCACGGAAAAGAATTATCGCAAACTCGTTGAGACATTGATGCAGACGGTTCGCGAACGAAACCTTCAAGTCGACGCCCAAGCCAAACGGGAAGAAGATCTGAAGGCCAAGTACGATGCAACCATCAAACAGGAAACGGAAGCTCGCGAAGCCGAACGTGCTCGTGCAGATAAGCTCGCCGCAGATTTGGAGCGAGCCCAGGTCAATTACGCCCAAAAAGAAAAAGAACGCCAGGACGAAATCACCAAGATCCAGACCGATCGGCAAAAACTTGCCCAGCGAGCTGAAAAGGAAAAACGAGATCTGCTCGCCCGGGTCGATGCGCTGACCAAGGAACGCGATGAGCTCACCAAAGTCAACGATGCTCTCGGCAAGAAGATCGAACAGATGTCCGGTGAGGACTTCCAATACCCTCAAGGGAAGGTCACGGAAATCGCCGACGGAGGTCGCATTGTTTATTTGAACTTGGGCAAAGCGGACGGCCTGCGACCAGGCGTACGATTCGGAGTTCTTGATGATAGCGTCGGGAAGATCGGCGAAACCAAACCCAAAGCACGACTTGAAATCGTTGAAGTCAATCAGCAGACCGACCACCTCTCACGGGCTCGTGTTCTCCCAGACCGTCGCACCGCAACCATTCTACGCGGGGACAAGGTCTACTCCCCCGTGTGGCAGCCAGGAAGAAAAGTTTCCATCGGACTGGTTGGAAAAATGGATATCGATGGCGATGGAAAGGACGACCGAGAGGCTCTCAAATCATTGATCGTTCAGAATGGTGGGGAAGTCGTCGTCGATCTTCAAGCCGATGGACGTCAAGAAGGGGCCCTCACGGTCAATACCCGTTGGCTGGTCATGGGTGAGGAGTTCAAACTCTTGGGTGGCACGCTTGAAGGTGCCAACGACGTTGCAGCCCGAAAGCGATTGGAACTCGAACAGCAAGCCAAGGCACTCGGAATCAGCCGAATCGATTTGGACAAGCTGATGGGCTGGCTCAAAGGTTCGGGTGAAGAAGATGTCGTTCCTCTCGGTGCTGCTACGCGAGCCAGTGACTTCATCCGGCGAGAGCCGCCACCACCAAGCAAGGGACGAGTCTCTGGCTTGTACCAATCGGCCGACGGTCGCGGCGTGCCGGACTGAGATTCGGGGCGATAGGGGCATTCAGAGTTCGACCTGTTGTGTTTCCAGGCGAACTCCATGGTTACAATGGGAAGGACCCTTCCCTTTCGTAATCCTCCCCCTCCTTCCTTCCATGCAACCCCACCCTTGCTCATTGCACGGATCCAATCTCTCATTCGGCCGATCGATGCTCGCCTTCATCGTGTCCGTCTCACTCTGCTCGTCCGCATCGTCCCAACAACGAGCCGATCTCGACCCGTTTTTCGAAACCAAGGTCCGGCCCATCCTGGCCAATCGTTGCTGGAGTTGCCACAGCGGCGAGGCCGGGCAATCGAAAGGAAGTCTGCGGCTCGATCACGGTAGTCTCTTGGAACAAGGTGGAGATTCCGGCCCGGCTGTGGTCGCGGGTAAGCCAGACGAAAGCTTGCTGTATCAGGCGGTTACGTATCAAGGCTACGAAATGCCGCCGGATGGGCGACTGCCTGACGAGGAAATCCAAATACTTCGCACTTGGATCGAACGCGGAGCCTCGTGGCCAGAGGAACCCTTGCCTGAAGATCGAACGGAACAAACGTTGTTCGATCTTGCGAATCGAAAAGATTCCCATTGGGCATGGCAACCCCGAGCGATGAATGTCCGGGCCCAGCTTTCCAACGATCAACGTCCTAGCGATCGGTTTCCGAACAGCCCAATCGATGTTCTCATCGGAGACAAAGTTCAAGCAGCAGGTCTGATCATCAGCCCACAAGCTGACCGTGTTACTCTAGCTCGGCGCTTGTATTTCGATTTGATTGGGATTCCCCCAACCCCGGACGAAATCGAAAGCATCGCCTCGGACCCACGTCCTGATTGGGATGCAGCCGTTGTGGATCGATTGCTGGCCAATCCACAGTTCGGCGTTCGCTGGGCCCGTCATTGGTTGGACTTGGTTCGATACGCGCAATCAAGAGGACATGAGTTCGATGAAGATATCCCTTCCGCTGAGGCGTATCGCGATTATGTCGTTCGCGCGCTAAATGAAGACTTGCCTTATGATCAATTCCTGCGTGAACATCTTGCCGGGGACTTGATCGATCCTCCGCGGCAACACCCAATGAACGGTTCTAACGAATCTGTGTTGGCGACAGGCTTCTGGCACCTCGGAGATTGGGTTCACTCTCCTGTCGATACGCGCAAGGACGAAACCGACCGTTTCGACAATATGGTCGACGTTGCGACCAAGTCCTTTCTAGGAATCACTGTCGCATGCGCTCGATGCCATGATCACAAGTTCGATGCGATCAGCACGCAAGATTATTACGCTCTGTTTGGGTTCCTGCGCAGTAGTCATTATCGGCTGGTTCGCTACGAGACCGACATCACTCATCGCCAGGCAGCGCGAGAATTGGAACAGATTCGCGATCCACTTCAGGAGAGACTTCAGGAAATTCTTCGTTCGATGGCCCATTCCTGGCTAGACTCGGCGGCTCCCTTGAACTCAGAGGATCCGCACTACCAAAGGCTTATGGAGCGATGTCGACAGTGGACTCTATCCGAATCGCAACGGCTACCCGCGTCCGATCCCAGAGTCGTGCTGGATGCAAGGCAACCGGATCATGTGTTATGGCAATCCGACGGTGTTGTCTTCGGTCCCACGGCACGTCTCCCGCTGAGCGCAGACGTCCGATTCCAATCTGACCGAGCTCACTGGACGATCCACCCGATGCATGAAGCAGAACGAGACCATTTCTGGGACCCAATGACTCAACAAGTCGATGCAGTCAATCGCCAGAATCGCTACGCACAGGTGCAAGAAGCCGGCAAGATTCTACCCACCCGAATGTTCCAACTAGAGAGTGGCAAACTCTCCTACCTTGTGCGAGGCTCATTTCGAGCCTTTGCATCGATCGACTCTCATCGTCTCATCGCCGGTCCTCTGCACGGCGAAACGTTGATTGAGAGCAACGGTTCCGGAGATACGTATCGATGGGTGACTCATTCCCTTGATCGTTACATCGGCAAGACGATTCATTTGGAGTTCTCGCCGATCGCCGATCAAGACTTTGCCTTGGTGCAGGTGATCGATGGCTTACCACCCGAGTCTCCTGCTTCGACTGAAAACGAGTCGGCGGTCGTTTTTCGAGATCAGATACGGGAAGTCATCGACCAATGGCTGAAGGCGCCGGCGACCATGAATGGTTACCAGTTGGCTCAATGCGCTGCGATGCTTCAAGAGATGCTTCGGGATCCGGAGCTTTGGCTCGGAGCCGGACACCCAGCGCTGGATCAGCTTTCCGAATTGTCGCAGCAATGGCATCGTGCTGAGCAGATGCTAGCCAGTCGTCTGCCATGGAGTTCAAAACTGGCTATGGCGATGCGCGACGGTAGCGGAATCGATGATGCGGTTTTGATCCGGGGCAACCATTTGCGTCCAGGGCCGCTTGTCCCCCGAAGGAATCTGGAAGCCCTTTCTCCAAACAAGAATCCGTATCAAGGGACGGGAAGTGGTCGATTGGAGTTGGCACGCGAATGGTCCGACCCAAACAATCCCTTGGTCGCTCGCGTCATTGCCAATCGTATCTGGCATCACCTCACCGGACGAGGTTTGGCGGCCACCACCGATGACCTTGGCGTCCTCGGTACACCTCCCACGCATCCGCTGCTGCTCGACATGCTGGCACAAGATATGATCGATCAAGGCTGGTCCATCAAGTCGTTGATCCGTTCCATTTGTTTGTCGCACACCTACCAACAAGAGTCGAAGGCCAATCCAGACGCGTCGACCATCGACCCCGAAAACGAACTTCTCTCCCATGCCCGAGTTCGAAGGCTGGAGTCCGAAGCCATACGCGATACGCTTCTTGCAGTAACAGGTGAGTTGGACCTCCGATGGATGCCCGAGCGAGAGCCAAGTGTTCCCGTGCATTTGACCGATTTTCTCGAAGGACGAGGTCGACCGAATCGAAGCGGACCCTTGGATGGTCGAGGAAAGCGAAGTCTCTTTCTGGAAGTCCGCCGCAATTTCCTGCACCCAATGATGACTGCGTTTGATATGCCAAACCCCTTCAGTTCGATGGGGCGGCGCAATGTTTCCAATGTTCCCGCCCAAGCGTTGATCTTGATGAATGACCCGCTCATCCACCAGATCGCAGGTCGTTGGTCCCAGCGGATCATCGAGCAGTATGGCAGCGACGAATTACGAGTGAGAGCCATGCTGCACGACGTCGGGTTGCGCGAACCGATGAACCATCAAATCGAACACGCAATCGCATGGATCCGTTCAGGTGATTTCGAGAATGCAAGCCAAGCCTACCATGCTCTGGCCCATATGCTTCTCAATCGAAAAGAGCTGATATTTCGTTTTTGAAATTACCCAAGTTGCCAAATCCTGGCGTTTTGCCATCTTTCACCGGTCGATCACCCTTTACGCAGTCCCTGCGATTCCTCTAATATGCGGCGGACATCGGTCAGCAGGATGCTGACCTAAAAAGCCTGTAACCACCGCGGTGTCGGACGAAGGTAACGAGAATGAGCGGTTTTTTGATCCTTTTGGTGGCGTCTTTTTTGTTTGACGAGCCCCTGCCGGCACCAGCACCAATGCGTGCGAATTCGACGTCTCAGCCGCAGCGTGACGAAACCTTGCCGGCCCCTCGTGAAGTGGCGGCGTCGCGCGACACAACCAAGCTGATTTCGACCACCACGCAACCGCCGCCATCGGCCCCCTTGCCGGCAGGAAATCCGACCGAAGAAGCCAAGGTCGGATGGGGAATCGATCCTTCCGACAACAGCATGTACATGGTTATACAAATGGCTCCATCAGCCATCGAAACCTTTGCAGCCGGGCAGCGAGGGCAAGAGTTGACCAGCCGCATTCCACCGATGCTGCGCAATCGCATCGAGAAAGTCATTGTTCGCTTCGGGACCGGACCTGTGGAACAGTTTCCATCGGAATCGGAATTGGCCAGTATGCCACTTCCTAAAAACGCGTCCCCTCAGATCGCCAATCTCGATATGCGAACTCCGGTCAATATCGACGCGCCGCGCGGTACAGAGATCGTAAACGCGGCTGCTTCGACCCAGGTACCGATTTCTCCAAACGCCGTTCTCCCAAGTACCGGTGTGCCATCGGTCACCTCTCCCCCCCCTGTTTGGAACAACAATACCCCTACGACCCGACCGAATCCTTCAGGAGTCGGCACCGACTCCTTTGCTCCAGCCAACCGTACGGTACCACAAACCCTCCTTCCTTTCGGCGGTGCACGAGCCAACACCCCGTACACTCCCCCACCTACGACTAATGGCAATGTGACCTATAGCGGTACGAACTTCAGCGGCAATAACTACGGAAACACTCCCTATCCAACGACGACTCCTGGAAATGTTCCCTTGGTTGCCAGCAATCCAAACACTGGGGTCTATCCACCCATCAACGAACCGATCATGCCCAATACCAACATTCCCAACAGCAACATTCCCAACAGCAACCCAGCCCAATACAACCCGTCGCAGTACAACCCAACCCAATACAATCCAACCCAGTACAATCCAAACACCGGAATTCCAGCTCAACCGAATTATGGTGTCCCGGTTTCAACGACCAATCCCGGCTACGCAACAGGAATGCAACTCCCATCCACCTCAAGCCCTAATACACTCGGGCCTCTTTTGCCCCCTCCGAACGTTGCCTCGCGTCAATCCACGTCCTCTCCGGCCGGCGCCAGTCACAATTGGGGATTACAGTCTCGCGATGAACGAGACCAAGAAGGGGCACGAGATGTCCTTGGTTCGAGTCGCCCGGGAAGCTGGGTACCATTCTTCCTCGTGGTCTCGTTTATTCTGAATGTGTACTTCGGACTATGGCTCAATCACTTGAGCACCAAGTATCGTCATCTCTTGGCCAACATGCGCGGAGTTTCCGTCGCAGATTTGGACCGAGCCTAATCCGCCAGTAGCGTATGTCAGTAACCATCGCGGTCGTGGACTCGTTACGCCGCGAACATCGCATACGGCACTTCACGGTCTCTTGAAGATGACCAGGTAATTCTCGGAAAGCAGGTCCGGAACCTCACGCAACTTTTCGAAACCGCATTGCTTGATTTCCGATTCGAAGACCTCTTGGCCTGCCCGCACATGCTTCAGCGTCCACTCGCTCGATTCCCCTTCAATGCGTTTGAAGTCCACGACCACCACTCGTCCTCCAGGTTTCAGGGCGCGGAAGAGGGATCGCATCGTCTTCAGCGGGAACTCAAAATGATGATAAGTATCGCAGATGAATGCGACGTCGACCGATTGCTCCGGGAGTTCCGTCGAATCGGGAGTGCACAATAGCGTATCAACATTGCGAATATCGAGCTCCCGGTTCGTTTTCGCAATGTGTTCCAGGAAATTCTGAGCGATGTCGACGGCGATGACTTGCCCGTCGGCTCCCACTTGCTTGGAGAACAAACGAGTAAAGATTCCAGTGCCAGCTCCGATGTCGGCGACGGTTTGACCTGGCTTGATGTCGCATGCGGCCAGGATCTCGTTGCGATGAAGAAAGACCTCGCGGCTCTCGACTTCAAACTTCTCTTGAAACTCTTTGACGTCTGGATTGCGAAACGAGTCGTTGACTCCTGGATTGACACTCTTGTCCTGGGACAACGCAAACGGCGTTGAAACCGAGAACGCGACCAAGCCGACGAGGACAGGAAAAAAAACAGGTTGGATTCTCATGTCTCAAACGTTGGGTAGGAGGATTTTCATGCCGATACGTTGCGCGCGACAACGAAGCAAGCTACGAGTATGATGGCGACGGCAAACACGCGTTGAAGCGTCTCCGCTTTCATTTTGGACGCGATCGACTGGCCGAGGAAGAGCCCCACGAGTCCACCAGCAACGAAAAGACCAGTTACGGTCCAGTTCAGTGCGGTCCCTGCGGTCCACTGAGAGATCAATCCTGAGCCACTCACCAGAGCAACGACCAGTAGTGAAGTACCGATTGCCCGATGCATAGACATACCGCTGAATAGGACTAACGCTGGGACGATGATGAATCCGCCACCTACGCCGAACATTCCGGACAAGATCCCAGTCGCGACCCCAAGCACCATCAAGAGCATCGCGCATCGCGAGCTAAGCAACAGTCTGCCTTGATCATCCCTTTGGCAGGTTGGATTGGGATTCGGCTTCTCCTTACAATCCAAGTCGTTCAATAACTTCGGTCGCGATCTCTTTGTTGCCTGCATCCACATCTTGATGGCAACCACTAGCATCAATCCGGCAAAGAGAAGGAGCAGCACACGGTCCGGGATGCGAGATGCTATCCAAGTCCCCGCCGGCGCACCAACCATGCCCGCTACGGCGAAGAGCAAGCCGGTAACGACTTCCACCCCTCCTTCTTTCAATCGTCGCACAAAACCGACCATGGCGGTTGCCCCTACAGCGGCTAGCGAAATCGCAATCGATTCGCGAGCCGGAACCTGCAGTCCATAGACCAACATCGGGACAGCAAAGATCGCGCCACCCCCTCCCGTCATGCCTAAAGACAGTCCAACCACACCGCCAAACAGGAGAGTCAGTGGCAGACTCATGTTGTGCAGGCAGTGGAACCACCGCAGGCTGCACCTGTGGCCCCATCAGTCGTTGTCGGCAATTGAGAAGCATTCCACGCTTTGATGCCTCCGACAAGATCCAGAAGATCCTTCCGGCCGGCTCGGCTCAACAGACTCGAGGCGATCGCTGAGCGATACCCTCCTTCGCAGTGAACCACCAAGCTTCGATGCTCAGGAATCTCAGACATCCGATCTTGAAGGTGGGGCAACGGAATATTCAAGCTTCCCGCGATATGCCCACCATTCCACTCCTTCTCGGACCGAACATCCAATACCAATGGTTGCTTCGGTGCAGCGAGTTGTTCTGCAAGAGCCGGCGCGGTGATGCGATGGATTTTCTCGACCAACTCCGGCCGCGATTCGAGCGCCGCCATTCCATCCCGCAGATAGCCAGCGACATTATCGAACCCGATTCTCCCTAGTCGCATGACGGCTTCCTCTTCGTTTCCAGCTTCCGCGATCACGACAATCGGTGTGTCGTGACTGAGAATCGAACCGCACCAGGTCGCGTATTTACCTTGAAGTCCGATATTGATCGATCCCACGAGATGCGCTCCTTCGAAGTCGATCGCTTCCCGGACGTCGACCACTTGGGCATTTTGCTTTTGCATCCCGAGCACTTCATCGAGACTTAACGCCTTCATCGAGGATTTCATTGTCGATTCCAGATCGGATCGCTCCTGGCGATTCTTGATCGCATCGTAGACGAAGTACTCCGGCGCTTCGGGCTGATCACTGGTTACCAAGTCGCGAAACGTCTCGAATGGCATCGGCTTCAAAGCATAATTGAATTCCTTTTGTTCACCGATGGTCGATACCGTTTCCTTGCTCAAATTCTTGCCGCACATGGAGCCGGCTCCGTGGGCAGGGTAGACCAAGGTGGAATCAGGTAGCTTTCGAAGTTTGTCTAGCGATTCATAGAGCATCACTGCCAACTCATCTGCGGTGACTCCGATCGAAGCCAACAAATCAGGACGTCCTACGTCACCGATGAACAGGGTATCTCCAGTGAGGACGGCGTGCGGCGTTTTCTTGTCAGCAGCCAGATCAAATACCAGTACCGAAATTCCTTCAGGAGTATGCCCAGGTGTTTCTAAGAATTGCAACCGAACATCCCCCATCTCGATCGATTCGCCATCCTTCATTGCCTGAAAATCAAATTCCGCCTGGGCCTTCATTCCCATGACGATTTTTGCACCTGCCCGATTGCGAAGCTCGATATGGCCCGCAAGAAAATCCGCATGGAAATGGGTCAGTATCACGTAATCGATCTTGAAGCCGTGCGATTGTGCGTCGGCAAGATACTGATCGATGTCCCGCTGAGGATCCACGACCGCCGCTGATTTGGTCTTCTCATCTCCAATGAGGTACGACGCATGCGCCAAACAGCCCAAGTAATACTGCTTCAAAAACATGATTGGGTTCCCTTGTGACAACGATTCTCAAGATTAAGGTTCAAATGGTTGGGCCTCGAAAGCTCAAGTCTTGAAAGCTCAGGTGGCGCATGTGGAGGAAGACGAACTCGCGGCAACTTGATTCCAAGGCATCTTGGCGATCAGCATTCCCATAGCACAGGTGTCCGTGACTCCCGCGAAGATAAGGCCGGCGCCGACGAAGCCAGACAGACCAATCCAATACGG
>JALOQW010000420.1 GCA_025459275.1 Pirellula sp. | reverse complement strand
GTATCGTAGGGGGGATTTGCTTCACCGCATGCAGCTGCGCAGCGGTGTTCGCGCCGAGGAACATCGAGGCGATCAAGTAAGAAGAGATCACGCACGTTCTCGTCAGTGCATTTCGAAGAGAATTACGAATCCGATTCATGGGACTTGGATCCAGTGGAGGACTCTGACTTGCAAAGACTTCGAATCTCCGCGAGGCCGTACAGCCTGCCTCGATTGCATCCAGGGCACGAACTCGCTGCTTTGCCCCAAGCCTTTGGAGATTCTAAGTTGGAAGGCCAAAATGGCCACGTGCGACATTGGCTGGGGCGAGCGCTATAAACAATGCATCGCCGGGTCCGAGGATCGAGGAATATGCAATCTCCGTCAGAATACTCCACCAAGCTTTTTCGCGTCCCAACTTGTCGAACAAACCGACGTTCGAATAAATCCAAGTCTTCAATTCCCACATGCTCTGCCAGATCCTGGATCTCGTGATCTTGGACCCATACGAAGCCGTTGGTTGGACCACTGCAGCAATGTCCGCAACCAGTGCATTCAAAAGCGAGCCCCTCGCGGTACCATGGTTCGGATTCCATATCGGTGTTCATTCGTCCTAGTCCTAAGCAGCAATATCCTCAGCAACAAACTGCGGCGGGCGTAGCGCCGACAAGTAATTTAGAGTATTCCACATCGAATGTCGCTGAATCCTCCCAAAGTCATTCAATGGATCCCTCGAAGCGGGTCCGTTATTCATCTTCGAATCGTTTAGGAACTCGCGATTGGCGATCGGGCCAGGAAGCTGCAAAGGTGTCGCCTATGACGACGGCCGGATGGATACGTCGCGCGGCAGAGATGAGGTTAGGGTCCGAAATCACATACGTGTAAGCATCGATCCAAGCGGCTTGGGATTCCTCGAGCGGTTCTACAAGACGAACAGGGATCGTGCGACGCACATACAGTCCTTGATCATTCGTAGCGTTATACCCTTCGACTTCGTCTAAGATTTCGAGGGTTCGAGCCATGTGGGATGCCTCCAATGTCCACAACTCGCCGAGGACCCAATCGTCTCCTGGAAGCAATCCGGGATAGGCGCCCAAGTCCAACAAGCATCCCCTGACCATTCCCTGCTGGATGACACGCGGAGCATGCGGCCACATGTTGCTTCGAAGGTGCCCTTGCTTAAGGGTGCCGTACACGAAAAGAGAGTTGATTGCGGAATGCGCGCTCATTGCATGAAACGAAAACGGAATTGTTGATCGCATAAAAAAAGGTGCCGACACATGGCTGCGTCGGCACCTTGATAGAATGCGTGAGTCGCTCAACCGATGAGAGTTGAGAACGGTGTTGCTATTCGGATTGTGGAATCAGTGGACCTTCGCTGCCCAAGCCACCCTTGAGTTCGGCTTGTTTGTCGGCTTTGGCTTGGATCTGCTGTTGTTCCTTTTCCGCCTCGACTCGATGTTGTTCTTCGGTCCAGTCAACGCGACGTCGCGACAGGCCGATCTTTCGTTCGTCGCTATCGACTCGAAGGACTTTGACTTCGATATCGTCCCCGACCTTGACCACATCTTCGGGGTTCTCGATCTTCTGATCGGAGAGTTCCGAGATGTGCAGCAGGCCTTCGAGGTTGTCTTCCAGTCCCACGAAAACACCGAAGTTGGTGATCTTGGTGACTTTGCCGCTGACGAGTTGTCCCGGCTTGTACTTGTCCGGAATGGTGGTATGCCATGGATCGTCATCCAGTTGCTTCATACCGAGAGCGATTCGGCGACGCGTTTGGTCGACGCTTAGCACGCGGCACTTGACCACTTGGCCTTTCTGCAAGACTTCGCTTGGGTGGCTGATCTTGCGGGTCCACGACATGTCGGAAACGTGGAGCAGACCATCGATTCCTTCTTCGAGTTCGATGAAGGCGCCGTAGTTGGTGAGGTTGCGAACCTTGCCCGTGACTTCGGCGTTCTCGGGATAACGCTGCATGATGTCATCCCACGGATTGGCTTGCGTTTGCTTGATACCGAGGGAGAGCTGCTGGCCTTGCGCATCGACACCGAGAATCTTGACGTCGATCTTGTCGCCGATCTGAACCATTTCGCTTGGATGATTGATGCGTCGGGTCCAGGACATTTCGCTGATGTGAACGAGACCTTCGATGCCTGGTTCCAACTTCACGAACGCGCCATAGCTCATGACATTGACCACTTCGCCGGGGACTGTGGCACCGACAGGATACTTGTCGGCGATGTTGGTCCATGGGCTGCTTTGCTTCTGCTTGAGTCCGAGCGCGATCTTTTGCTTCTCGCGGTCGATCTGCAGGATCTTGACTTCGATCTCCTGGTCGATGGAAACCATTTCGCTTGGATGACCGATCCGCTCCCAGCTCATATCGGTGATGTGGAGCAGACCATCGATGCCCCCCAAGTCGACGAAGGCACCGAAGTCGGCGATATTCTTGACCACCCCTTTGCGGACCTGACCGACTTCGAGTTCGGCCATCAAGTGTTCGCGGTCTTCTTCGCGTTGCTTCTCGATCAGCGAGCGACGGCTGACCACAATGTTGCGGCGAGCTTCGTCGATCTTGAGAACTTCGCACTGAACCACACGGCCGATGTAATCGCCGATATCGTTCGGACGGCGGATGTCGACTTGGCTGGCAGGCAAGAAGACGTTGACGCCGATGTCAACCAGCAAGCCACCTTTGATCTTGCGAGTGACGGTTCCGGTGACGACTTGGCCTTCCTGGACGGAGGCCATCATCGTTTCCCACTGGATGATCTTCTCAGCCTTGCGCTTGCTGAGGCTGATCATGTTTCGGGCTTCTTCGAGGCTGGTGTGTTGGTCCTCGACTTCTTCGATCAGCACCTTGATCTTCTGGCCAATCTCCGGGGGTGGTTCCCCTTCTTCCCATTCGTTCTTGGGAATGGCCCCTTCGCTCTTGAATCCGACGTCGACGACAACAAACTCTTCGTTGATCTCGACGATCTTCCCTTCGACGATCTGATTGACGTCGAACTGCTTGTTCGCATCTTCGAGGGAATCAAGCAACAGCTCTTCTGCTGAATCGCCAAACATGGCGTTCAACTCGTCTTCTAAAGTGTCGTCTTCCAGGGAGCGAATAAGGGTACGATTGACCATGCAACTATGTCCTACGAGGCTCGCTCAACGGTCGGCGGGAGAGACCCATGACATCCCCACAGCAGTGTTCGGGGAACCGACGCTTGGTATGGAAAGAACCCAACCATCCAAAAGATCGATTTACGCAACTCCTACTAGGCGATAAAACTCTGGGATCGACGGCCGACGGAGCAAAAAATAAGGGATTAACGGTTGTGCCGGGCGGGGGCGAACGACGCCTGCCGCTGGGGACCGGACAACTTGGGCCTCGGAGTTTAGCAGCGAATCCCTATTGTATCAACGGCGCAATTTTTCATTTCACGGGTTCGTATGAGTCAGCCACTCCGTTATGCCATCGCCGGTGACCACGCCGGATTCTCCATGAAGTCCGACGTCTCGAAGTTCATGGCGAGCCTCGGGATTCATGCCTGCGACTGCGGGACCCATTCCACAGAAGCCTGCGATTTCCCAGACTTTGCCGAAACGGTCGCCAAAAAAATCCTCGCCGGAGAGGTCGACCGCGGCATCCTCGTGTGTGGCTCCGGAGTCGGAGTCAGCGTTGCTGCCAACAAATTTCCAGGGATCCGAGCCGGCTTGTGTCACGACACTTACTCGGCCCATCAAGGGGTCGAGCACGACGATATGAACGTCCTGTGTATCGGAGCACGCATCATCGGACCGGAATTGGCCTTCGAAATCATTCGGTCCTTCGTCGGCGCACGTTATGCCCCGGCCGAACGCCACGCTCGTCGTATGGAAAAAGTGAGCGACATCGAGCGCCGCGTGCTCCGCGGGGATTTTTCAGGAATCTAGATTCAGCCCCTCCGTTCGGATTCCGCCGTCCATGACGATTGCGATATCCGAACGAAAGAAAGCAAATCTTGCTTTGCTTGCAAACCGATCTATGCGGGTGGCGAGCCGCACGGATGCTGGTCAGCCATCGTCGGGGGCCCCGAACCCTACACAACGTCAATCCAAGGAAGGAGGACATAGACCCGCATTTCGTATTCCTGTCGATGGAAGGACCGGCTGCATATGGCCAAGAAAGATCTGTTTCGCGTGGTAACTCGGGCTGCCGACGGTTCGCTCAAGATTCGCGACTTCCATTCCGCAGAAATGATCTTCAAGACCCACTCTCAGGTTGGTGTGGATGACAGCAGTACCGATCTCGACCTCCGCGGCATGCCAATCTTTCGCGGGCTCATCGGC
>JALOQW010000078.1 GCA_025459275.1 Pirellula sp. | reverse complement strand
AGGCATCTTGGCGATCAGCATTCCCATAGCACAGGTGTCCGTGACTCCCGCGAAGATAAGGCCGGCGCCGACGAAGCCAGACAGACCAATCCAATACGGATGGACAAACCAGGCCAACAAGGCCCCGGTCAATACCAACGAGCCTGCGGCGATGCGAACCTGCCGTTCCAGACTCATGGCCTTCTTCCCCCGGGCAACCGGCAGGCCAGCTTGATCCCATGCCTGGGTGCCCCCTTCTACATTGACGACGTTCTGAAAGCCTGCAGCCTCGATCTTCTCACAGGCCTGCTTGCCTCGGCTTCCGGAACGACAAATGACGTAAAGCGGACTCCCGTTGCGCCCGGTTGTGACCTCGGTCGGGTTCAAACGATCCAACGGGATGTTGCGAGCCATGGTGGCATGCACTTCTCGATACTCGATCGGCGTTCGAACATCGATCAGTTCGATCGACTCCCCGGCCTGGATCCGTTCATAGAGCTGTTTCGGCGAAATCGTTTGCATCTTCAATACTCCCTTGCCCATTCCCGTTTCGGACTGTTCGGCGGATATCGACGGATTCATTTCGGGGCCCCGCCAAAACCTGCGCCCCGTTTCCATGCAATATATCGACATGTCGCGATATGTCAATCAGTTTTATTTCCGATTCGGCGGAGTGGCCGTTAGGACCCTTATTTTCGTTGCCCTTATATTCGTTGGGAGAGGAAGCCGGGGCGAAATACTCATTGCTAGCCTCATGGAAGGTCGAGAGACGACACGAGGTGAGAATGGAGTCATCGTTTGGGCAAGGTTGCCGCGGTACCGATTGCCCTATCGACTTTCTCATGACGCGATCTCACAGCTGGCACCGCTCGATTCGCGTTTGGGGAGTTCTGGCGTTCTTTCTCTGTCTTTCATTTGGGGCGGGCTGCTCGTCGCTGAAGTGCAAGTCGTTTTGGATCGACGGTGGCGGCTGTTCCCATCCGCTCCATTCCCATCGACTGAGTTGGAATGCTTTTCACCAGGGCCCAGACACAGGCAGCGATGCGTTGGACCCTCTCCAGATGGCCAGGGCTCGCTTTTCCCAGGCGGAGACACTGTCGGACTGGAATTCGCCTGATTGCGTCGATGATTTCTATGCTGCTGCGTTATGGGGGTGGTACGCTGGTGCCGCGAACGAAGGATGCGAAGCACGGGAATTGGTCAATAACAGCCTTGCCCGTTTGCTACACGAGTCGCAAGCCCATGGCCGCTTGGATCTGCGTCGTGGCCTTGAGGTTCGTTATGCAGGGGAATCGCGACTCGTTCCTGTCGAGATGATCGGTTACCCTTGGCCCGATTTGGATTACCAGGAACTGCGCGTCGTCGGCCGCTATTTTCATGTGAACTTTGCGCAGTACCATCACCAACCCGGCCTTGGAGTGCCCGTGGTTCTGGTGAGGCGTCAACCAATGGCTGGTGCGCAGGCCATGGAATTCCTTCCGAATACGGCTGCGTTTCCCGCGACAGCGGTGCTAACGCCCGACGGTTCCGCCATTCGTCTTTATGATCCCTTGCGAGTGCAACGGGCACAACTGGATGGCATCCAGGTCGAGCTTGCTCGTGATACGACGGCTGATCTTGCTTACGCGCTCCATCATCACCCTCAGACTAGGATCCAAGATTTTTTGAGACCGGATCGGAGCCAAGATCCCGCAGAGTTGTTTTTCGTTGAACCTTATCAGTCCAACAAGATTCCCGTAGTGTTCGTTCACGGTCTCTTGTCGAGCCCCGACGCGTGGGCCAACATCCTCAATGAGCTTCGAACCTATCCGGACATCGTCGACACGTATCAGTTCTGGGCGTTCAAATATGCAACCGGAGCACCCTTTGTCCGTTCTGCAGCAGAGCTTCGCTCGTACTTGAATCTCGTCTTAGAACGTTATGATTGTTCCGGTACCAACGACAACCTGCGTCGGGCGGTTCTGGTTGGACACAGCATGGGTGGTCTGATTTCGAAGCTTACGATCGCCCACAGCGGCGAGAACGTCTGGGACGCCATAGCGAACATCCCGATGGAATCCTTGGCGGCGGACGAGTTGACTCGTTCCCGTTTGATCGAGCGATTCTATTTTGATCCCCATCCCATGATTGGTCGTGCTATTTTTATTGCAACACCCCATCAGGGGAGCAGTACGGCCGGGCGAGCATGCGGCAAACTGGCCAGTGCGATGGTGCACGCCGATAACTCCATGTTCGAGCATTTGTTGGACAACAACCCTGGTGCGTTCAAACCGGACGTTGCATCTGGTCTGCCAACTTCCATCGATATGCTCGATCCAAACCAGCCCTTCTTGGCGACGTTGGACTCGCTACCTCTGCGAGAGAGCGTTCCCAAGCATACGATCCTCGGGAACAAATACCACATGCTGGGCCACCATCCATCCGACGGCGTCGTGTCGGTGACGAGTGCTCAACATCCCGATGCGATTTCGGAGAAGCGAATCGCCGCATCTCACAACGGATTGCTCAAAAGCCAGGAGACGGTTTATGAGTTGGTACGCATCCTCCGCTTGCACGCCGAGGACGTCCGTCCGACGTCAGTGGCTGCGCAGACCGATTTCGGGAGCCAATTCCGAGCTGGCTCTTCCCTCACCTCGCCGAACGCCAATCCAAACGAGTAGTTTTCGTCGCAGGGTTCGAAACGGTACAGCGATCTGCCGATGGGCCCTGATAATCCAAGGACGAATGGGTTGCGTACCAGGGATACGATGGGCGTTTCGATGCTTGGCCACATGGTAGCGGTCGCAGTCGCAAAGGATCTTCAAGAGTGGATTCAAGCAAATCCAGGCAGGCATTCGCAATGAGATCTGGAAGTCGATCAGGTAGGGTGAACCATCGCTACCAACGATCACATTCTCTTGTTTGTGCAAGTCCACGTAAGCGATGCGACGTCTGTGAAGCTCGCTGAGCAGTTCATCGACTCGTCGGAAGAACGCTTCGCCGGGTTGATGGGACAACGACAATGGACTTCCATCGACGAAGTCATGCGCCGACACGTGACGAGCAACCTGGCCTCGGACTCGTACTGTGGGATAAACGCGAGGAATCCCTGGAACGTTCTGGAGCATTGTGAGAAACATTGTTTCGCGACAGGCCAGCCATCGCCCCAGCCATCTCATCGGTATCGGACCAATGGAAGCCTGACGATTGAACTTGCATACGATCACTCGAGGCGTTCGGGCTTGGCTGTCCACTTCACTCCCGGTTTTCCCAGAAGAAGCTTCAACATACTTGGCCGTCGCTGCCCACGAATCATGTTTAAAGACTTCCGCTAAGTGGAATGCGGTACCATCCACCTCCACGCATTCCGGGGGTTCCAATCTCCCCAACGCACGCAGGTAGCTCGGTCTCGGTCGCCCTATCCGATGACTCTCCACAAACACCTACCTTCACGTGGTCGCAACGCTAGCAAATACGATGACGAGCGTTTCTCAGTCTCTTCGTTTGTTATCGGCCCATCACGACAACCCCTGGACGCGGTTTGGTTACAAATCCGTGAATCGGTTAGGAAATCTCAGATGAGCCTCTGTCCGATAGAAGTACGGGCGACGCGTTGCTAATCATTCATCGATTTCGAGAATCCATTTCAGCACTGGGATTTGAATGCCATCAGCCATGGCAACGATTTCGATTTCGAACTGCCCGACGCTGGCAACGGTGGGCACGATCGAAATGGTTCCCGTAGATGGACTGACAAAGAGAATCTCGGGGGTGGTGAAGCGGGCTCCGTCTTGGACACCTCGACAAGTTACGATGCATCTTGCGGAGGTGTACTCTGCAACGAACTGCCCAGGCCACTCGAGCTGTATATTCGTCAGGTCTGGGCTGAGGACCAGTGTTCGACTGTCGTCCGGCATGGACTCGGTGGGGCTACGTAGGGCTGGAATGGGTAGTATGAAAGACTTTCCGTCGCGTGAGGCCACACCGTAGCCGCAATTGGTGTGGAAGCTAAACACTTCTTTGCCGATTGCCTGCTTCAAATGCTTCTGGTTACCTCCGGAAATGTTGTTTCGGAACTCCAAAACACTTGCAACACCCGAAGGGCTTCCACTGAAATTGGTTTGAACCCATAAGGATTCCGACTTGTTGGGGAAGGCACACCATTCGATTTCCCCGTACATGGTCAAGAATGGGGGGGCATCCGTTCCGATTAAATAGACGAACGCCGTTGCAGCAGTAGAGTCCGACTGATTTGATGCGACGTGTTGGATCGATCGTTCGAGTTTTGACACGGACACGATAGGAGTTTCCTGAAATCAAAACATGTTCCATCGAGGTCTGTAGGATTCGTCCTTTGAGATCTCCCTCGACCACATCGGCAGGAATCGAAAAGCCGATGCCTGTCCCGAGAATGGTCGCAACGGATACTGCGACTGCTCCCTCGAAATCCTTCGACTCGAAGGAATACGGTTGCGTTTCTTACCTTCTCAAGAGCAGCAGGGGGAAGTCCTTCAGCGAGCGCGATCGGCTCGTTCCATCCCAAAACGGAGTACAAGAAAATCGATAGCCAACTATAACAAACCATTCGATTGGCCATGGAGATCCTCGAGCGCTTTGGAATACATCCCGTTAGAGTATGGCTCATTCTAATCGACTCGAAACCGAAAGTGTTGGCTCTCATCGAGTACAACTTTTGGGCGGCGGAATCGCGACCCTGCGGGAGATCCGTGATTTACAAGAGCGACGTTGTTGATTTACAACTACCGCTATGAACACAGAAGTCCCCTACGCATCGGTGGCATGGAGCGGTGATACGCTCGGTGCCTTGACGATTCTCGACCAAACACTTTTGCCACTCCAAGAAGTCCAACTGGAGCTTCGCAACGTTGAATCGGTGCACGAAGCGATTGTGGCACTGAGGGTACGCGGAGCGCCAGCGATCGGAATCACGGCAGCCTACGGTGTCGTCGTCGCACTCCAAGACTCCATCCGCCATCGCGCCTCGACACCGGATGCGGCGCACGCTGCGTTGCAAGCCTGCGATTATCTTGCGACCAGTCGGCCAACGGCGGTGAATCTGTTTTGGGCGCTCGATCGGATGCGAAGGACGGTCTCGGGCAACCCATCGGTTGCATCTGCTGTGGAACTCGGAAATCTTTTGCTGCGTCAAGCGCGCTTGATTCACGACGAGGATCGCAAGATGTGCCATGCGATTGGGGAGTACGGGGCGAGCCTTTTATCCGACGGTTTTGGAGTGTTGACTCATTGCAACACGGGGGGGCTGGCAACCTCAGAGTACGGGACTGCGCTCGCGGCCATTTTCACAGCCCATCGGAGTGGAAAGAAAATCCATGTGTATGCGGACGAGACACGACCGCTCCTGCAAGGGGCGAGACTCACCATGTGGGAACTGCAGAGGTACGGCGTGCCATCGACATTGATTTGCGATTCGATGGCAGCCCAGGTAATGCGAGAGGGAAAGATTCAAGCCGTCATCGTGGGTGCGGATCGAATCACGGCCCGGGGTGACACCGCCAACAAGATAGGGACCTATGGGGTAGCCATCGCGGCCCACCATCACCGCATCCCATTTTATGTTGCCGCTCCGACAAGTACCTTTGATGTCACCATTACCAGTGGTGATGAAATCCCAATCGAACAAAGGAAGCCTGAAGAGATCACGCATGGGTTCGGTCGTCGTACCGCACCCGAAGGGATCTCCGTCTACAATCCAGCGTTCGATGTCACGCCTGCAGAGTATATCACAGCCATTGTGACGGAACGGGGAATCATTCATCCGCTAGAAGAAGGTCGCATCCGACGGATGGTAGTCGCCGAATCGAGTTGAGCTATCGTTGAGGACGGAAGCCCTGGATGCGACCGCGCGGCGCAGCCGCTTGGACATCGACCGGCAAGTCCATTTGATGTTCCGTCACGTTCCCCGCCGCATCGACTGCTTCCATTCGCAAATAGACCGTCGGGGGTAACCCCAGATCAGGAGTCCACACATAGCGGCTACTATTCCGGGCCCCTTGGGCGATCGGTTGCCATGGCCCCTTTGGAGTGGCTGCGGCGAAAAAGGAAATGGGACGCTCGCCAAAGTAATCGTCGATGGCCAAATATTCGATCACCAGGGAGCCAGCATCCGGCCCTTTGCCGTTGAGCACGCTGATCATTCGGGCTTGGGGTGCTGTCGTGTCGACGCGGATCCAAGCATCCGCTTCATCACCAGGCAAAGGCCGGTGAGACGCCAGTCCATTGGCACCGACGATGACCATGCGGAAACCGAAGAGACCTTCTTCTTCGACCTCGATGTCGAATGGGCTTTGCCGATCTTCATCCGTTCCCCACTTCTCCCAAGAGGCACCTTGGTCGGTGGTTCCCCACAGTTCAACACTAATGATGGCCGCTCCCGGATCGTTATCGATGGCGTAGTCGAGGCTGAATTGGCGACTGTTACTGTAAAGTGTTTTCGGGTCACTCTCGGAGGTCGCGGCGTTATTGGGGAGCATGGGCGGATTGCTCGCCATTTGCATCGGTGAAGTGACCAGCGTGCCCGGGGTCGGCAAATTCGACGGAGGGATAGCTCCTGGGTCCTGTCCTGCATTGGCCAACGTTGAATCGTCGACAGGGCGGGTCGGAAGAAGGCTGGCAGCGGAATTGGAAAGCCCGCCGACGGCTCGTTGCTGCATCAAAAGTCGATTCTGGTATTCGATCAATCGTTGCTGGGATTCCACCACTTGTTGTTGGACCAGCGAGTCTCGATCCACATTCGCTGCTGATTTCCGAGCTCCCGGTCCTCCCAACACCTCGACCCTCGGAACTTCAGGTTTCGGAACTTCAGGTTTCGGTACATCGGGATTCGGCCAACCAGCAACGGGGCGTCGCAAGATCCCCGAGCCAATTGGTGTCGAAGGATCCGAGCGATCGTTTGAGCTGGCCAATTTCATATCGCGGCGTGTGGATGCGGTACGGGGAAGCCGAGGCATGCGTGTCCATTCGGCGCCGTTGCCTGCTTGATCGCGCGCTTTGACCCGCACCATCAACTGGGTTGCTTCGGAAGGCATATCCCACGAGCCGAAGCCTACCCATTCCCCTTCGGCAGTTCCCGATTGGAGTTCATGTTCCACTTCAATCCACTGATGCGTTAATTCGGTTTGATACTCCAGCTTGATGGAGGACGAGTCCAACGCCGCATCGATCAGTCGAAACTCTGCTTGCATGACTCCGCGCGGATTGACGTCCACGAGCAATTCGCCTGAAGGCTTCGTGGTGTCGACGGCGACCACCAGAGGTTCTCCCGGATTGTCGAAGACATTGCCACTGCGGTCGACCGTTTTCAAGCGAAACCGGAACTGGCCATCACTTGGGGCCTGGTAATGGAATTGGCGGGTTCGAACATCCCCACGTGTGTAGAGTGTCCAAGATTTGCCACCATCGGAGGAAACTTCCAGCCGCACTTCGGCGGGTACTTCGCCTGAGGGATCGATCTGGAATGGAATTACGAAGTCTTTGCGAGGCCAGTGAACCACGGAAGAAGTCGGTGAGGCATCGGACTGCGACCAAGCGCGAGGAGCAGCCCAAGCAAGTGGTGTCGCTGCCACGCAAGCCAGTATTGCTGCGGTGGGTCTAGTTGGACGTAAGGAGCGGCTCACCTTGGTTTACCTGAACGTTGGCGTTTTGGGATCGTTGGCAACGCGTTCTTGGGTTTGCTCTCCGGCGGCCGCCGAATACTGTTCGCAGTTTTTAGCAAACTCTTCGTAGTTCGCTCGACTTGCGAAAAGAAACACTCGTCCCGTTTTTTGTTCGATGAATCCGAATTCGCATCGACCACTCACCAGGTCCCCGGTGCGAGAAAACTCCACCAAATCGCAACCGCTGAGTACCGGCGCATAAACATCTGGATCCTTGAGTAGTCGCCTTCTGGATTCCTCCGACGCACAGTGATAAACCCGTCCGCGATGCTTGACCGAAAAAGCGATCGAGCCGGGGACCCAAGCGCTGTGGGTCGCTTGTGCTTGAGGAG
Source organism: Pirellula sp. (assembly GCA_025459275.1). Taxonomy (GTDB): domain Bacteria; phylum Planctomycetota; class Planctomycetia; order Pirellulales; family Pirellulaceae; genus JBKCUI01. The sequence goes on along the minus strand of JALOQW010000078.1, from coordinate 5,015 downwards.
TCATGCGCAAAAAGTCTTGGAGCGCAACAGGACAGAACCCACCCAAGCCAGGTTCTGCTGCCAATGCTTGCAAGTGCTGCGATTTGCGTTCTTCGGTTGATTGTTGTGGGTGGCTCTCCTCCGGAGCCGGCGCTGATGCCAACTTCGGCGCATCTATTTGTTCTGGAACTTGGATGACTTTGACGGCGGGAGGTTCCGTGGGAGGTTTCGGAGGAGCGTTATCGTTTTGTTTCCATGTCGCCGACGAGATCTTGATGGGGTGAGGGTTGGTGGCGGCATCGGAGGCGATTTTGGTTTTGAGCGCTGATAGACCGCGCGAGGCATTTTTTCGTTCGCGCTCCAGCTGTGCTTCGGTGGCAGCGACTTGGGCCAACGTCCAATCCCGGTGCCTTTGAGATACCCTTTCGACGGTTCGAGCGTATGCTTGAGGATCCTGGTTGCTGACCCCTCGTTCCAAAACTCGTCCATCCGGGAAAACGTAGACATCCGTCGGCCATCGATTGACCTGGTACCGCAGCGCTACGTCGCGCTGTTTGTCGGCGTTGATCTTGACGGCGATCACGTTGTCATTGAGCACAGAAACCAATTCGCGATTGCGGAAGGCTTTCGCTTCCAGCATGCGGCAAGGCGGACAATGGTCGCCATAGAAGTGAAGCATTAAGGGCTTGTTGTTGGTCTTTGCAAGCTGGATGGCTTGATCCAGGTCGTCAACCCAAGCGATTTCGGGCTGGGTTCCTGGCGGCGCGGCTGCCACATAGCCCATCAAGGTGCAGCATGCGAGGACAGCGAGCGCCCGCTGAACGGTCCATCGTAATCGGCTCATGGGCTTCTCGAACTCCCTGCTGGTTTCGGTCGACAACGCTACTTTTCATTCCGAATCGGTTGTAACGGCTGGGAAAGATGAATCGCTCCCTGAAAAATGGGGAAAAAAAGGAGGGGATCCCAACCGACTACCCGCTCCCAGCTTGACATAGGGCAGGAACGCACTACGATTTCTTTGATTGGTGCGAGATGCTTTACCAGCATTTCAACTGTGTAGGCCCCTGAGCTTGAGTGCCCCGTGGAGTTTAGAAACTCTCGGGATGAAGGCCCAGTCGGCCGCAACCCACCTGAGACGATGCCAGTCGAGGTGGGGGAGCCTGTGTTGTTCGGCAAGTGGTGTTCGGCAGTGGAGTTCTCTCCCGTTTCCTTTTCGAGGCCAGGATATTGGCCTACGTGCCGGTAGTTGCGATTCGTCATGCTGGTAAGGATGGTATCCCAGGCAGACGATTGCATTCCAACTGAAGGAAGTGTTGTACTGCAGACCGTTGACCATTGCATCGGCGGGCCAGCCTAGATTGGGTTGGATTTGCCAAGCGTCCGTTTCAATATCCCACGTTTTGTTCCCTGCTTAATGCACGTCGTTGTTCAAACCGGGTTGCAAGTGTAGCCCTGGCATCGATTTGGACACCGGCGATCTGCTGGATTGCGGATCTATGCCAAAAAAGAAGCGATTCCGTTCCCGAGTTCATGGTGATGATATGGGGGGAGGCGGTAACCCTCGACCGAGAGTCCGTCGACCGCGTCGGCGTCATGGTCCTGGCTACCAACAAGCCTTCGCAAGAGACGACGATGCTCCACCCGCAGAGGACGGCGAAGCCGCTGAACCGGAGCTTGATGAAGAGGGCAATCCCATTGTCCGTCAGGAAGCGACACCGCAAGAAGAACCGGGAGTGGAGTTCTTTGGGATGCTGGAAATGCACCCCAATGGTTACGGATTTCTGCGATCCCCCTCGAACAATTATTCTCGCGAACGTTCCGATCCGTTTGTGCCTGGCACGATGATCGAAAAGTTCCGGTTGCGGCAAGGGGTCAAGATCCGCGCCTTGATGCAGCAGACTCGGCGCTCCCAGGGGCCCAGGGTCCGAGAAATCTTGGAAGTCGAAGGGATCAAGCCCGAAGATTACGTCAACGTCAAAACCTTCGACACGCTGACTCCCATCAATCCAGAAAAGTGGCTGCGTTTGGAAGTGGGGCCACAGCCGATGACCAATCGCGTCATCGACTTGCTCGCACCTCTCGGGCGCGGACAGCGGGCATTGATCGTGGCTCCTCCGAGGTCCGGCAAAACGATCATGTTGCAAAACATCTCGCGAGGCATCGCCGAGAACTACCCCGAAGTCGAATTGATCGTCCTCTTGATTGATGAACGGCCTGAAGAAGTGACCGACATGCGTCGCAGTGTCACTCGCGGCGAAGTCATCGCGAGCAGCCTCGATGAAGATGTCGATTCGCACGTTCGATTGAGCCAATTGGTCATCGATCGGTGTCGTCGATTGGCGGAGATGGGCAGGGACGTCTTCTTGTTGATGGACTCCATCACCCGCTTGGCTCGCGCGTTCAACAAATGGGTTGGAAACGCAGGGGCTACCATGAGTGGTGGTATGAATATCAAGGCCATGGACATTCCAAAGAAACTATTCGCAACCGCTCGAGCATTTTCCGAAGGTGGCTCGCTAACAATTGTTGGGACCGCATTGGTGGATACAGGGTCTCGGATGGATGAGCTGATTTTCCAGGAGTTCAAAGGAACTGGTAACATGGAACTGGTGCTGGATCGCAAGCTGGCAGATCGGCGTGTCTGGCCCGCTATCGACATCACTCAGTCTGGAACGCGACGCGAGGAATTGCTGCATGATCCGGATACGTATCATGCGGTCACCATGATCCGCCGAACGTTGAATTCCATGAATCCCGTCGACGCCATGGAACAGCTGACCAAACAGCTTAGCCGTTTCCAAAGCAACCAAGAGTTCTTGCGTTTGATCGCTAACGCGAAACTCGACTAGCGAGTACTCGCTGGCGTGCCAATAGAACCTTCATCTGAGCGATTCCCAAAACGAGTTCGGCTGACACATCAGCGCGATTTCGATCGCGTGTTCCGAGCTCGCATGGTGGCAGGGGACTCGGTGCTGATCGTGCACGGAGTCGCCAACGGCATGGCGTTTTCTCGCCTCGGCATCTCGGTCAGTCGACGCGTTGGCAATGCGGTTCAGCGAAATTATTGGAAGCGACTCATACGTGAAGCGTTTCGTCGACAGCAAAGCCAGATCCCACAAGGCTTTGATTGGGTGGTTCGTCCTCAACGCGGTGCCGTCGCAGATCCGATCGCCGTTACACGATCGTTCTTTCAGCTTGCGAAGAAAGTTGCACGTAGAATGTCCTAGAGCATTGCCAGGTCCTTTTTTCTGCAAGGCCACTCTGCTATCGTAAGGTCGTTCGGACGGATTCTCCCCGACTTACTTCATCATCGTGTACGGAGTCTTCTTCGATGGCTGGCAATGAACACAAACGTCAGAAGGCGCTCGCAAAGAAGCGGAACCGTGAGAAAGAAATCCGCAAAGCAAAGAACGCGGCAAGCAATCAAAGCACGCGCGATTACGTTCTTCAATTAGCTCGCGGAGCATGGCATGCCTGTTTTGAATCAGGCCAATTCGGAATGCATCATCTCATCTGTGTGCGGCGAACCCGCGCGGGATTCGGCGCCAGTGTTTTTTTGATCGATGAACTATGCCTTGGCGTCAAAGATGCCGATGTGATTCGAGACGTCTCTATGGAAAGCCTGAGGGACTCCATCCTAGAACGCGGTGGATCTGAAGTTTCCCCAGCTTATGCGTTGAAGAAACTCCAAGCGGTGATCGAATGGTCTCGTGGAATCGGATTCGAACCGCACCCCAAAACCCCTCTTGCGATGCAGATCTTTCGCGATGTGGATCCGAATGATTGCTCTTCCACATTTTCATTTGGTCGGCCGGAAGATGGAAAGCCCATGTTTATGGCGGGCCCGTTCGATGGTCCTGAACGGATACAAGCTACCCTCCAGAAACTACAAAAACTGGGTCAAGGAAACTACCACTTTGTCTTTGGTGACCCAACCACCAGTAGCACCGGAGCTTTCCAGGGGAATTTTTTGCAATTAGCCGATGACGATCAGGACGCCGACGAGCATGATGATGATGATCAAGAAAGCGTGGAAAACGATCTCATCCATTTGGAATCGATCGATCAGCAATCGAATCCGCTTTAGGGACCAGTACTGAGTTTTTGTGAAAGAGGCGGATCATGAGCTCATTGCATTTGCGCGTTTGGACCAATTTGGCTAGACCTGCGGTTGTTCGGGCAGCGATGTTCTCGTTGTCTGTCATTGGGATGACGTCTTGGCAAATGAATGAATGCCAGGGTCAGGAATCCCTCTCCGCACAAGAGTCACCGTCCCAACGAAACGAGACCGCGATCGCGCTTGAAAAGATCCAGAACGATTTTGCCAAGCATCTCGAGAAGCAATCGAAGATGCAGGACAAGTATCGCGATTTGGAAACCCAACTCAAGAAAACGGAAGAGGACCTTCAGCAGGTTAATGTGGAAGGGATGCGGCAACAGTTGGTTGCCATGCAGACGGCGATGCAATCCATGCAGCTTAATGCCGGACTTCAAATCCTAGCAGGGAGCCAATCCAATACGAGCGGTTCGAACAGCAATACGCAGGCCCGTGATTTTGCGCAAGTGCAGCTGATGCAAAATCGATTCATGCAGAACCTCGATGCGACTTTGCGGGCGAACCAGTTGCAGCAGCTAGATGCCAAATCACAGGCTATCGTACGAAAACGGATTGAGACGATTCAGGCGGCTGTAAAGCTCCAGCAGGATTGGTTCGTATGGCAGAGTGAGTCGGTCAAGTTCTACGAGCGTTACTGGCCTTATGGCGACCCTGAGGAGCGATGGAGCTCCAGCGAGATTGGGGCAGCACTCGCAGTCCTGGAAAATCGGCATGACGAGGATGTGGCTGCCAAATTGGTGTTGGCCAGCCTTTTGCATCGACAACAAAGCCACTCGGAAGCTCTCGGCACGATCGAGGAAATTTTGAAGCTCGACTCCCCGTTGCAAGCCATCGCGATGATGCTGAAAGCCCAGGTCTTGACCTCGTTGAAAAAGGACAGGTGACGGTCGACGCCTACCACGATCAACGGCAGAGGATC
>JALOQW010000077.1 GCA_025459275.1 Pirellula sp. | reverse complement strand
GCGTCCAATGCCTGCGAAGTCGCAGCCTGCATGGCCAGCATCATCCACTGGGCGTACGCGTCGGAATCTGGCGGTACGAGTTGCAACCGGCTTTCACAAACCTCGACGGCGTAACGTGCGAAACCGTTCGCAATCAGCGATTCGATCCAACGCACGTCCGGTGGCTGAGAAACCCCTGGCATGCCATAGGGAACCGCTGGCGGCTGGGCCGGAAGCTTGCCACTTGCAATGCTAGCACACATTACGGCAGTGATAAGAGAAAGGGCAGTGATGCGGGAAAGGGTGCGCAGCCAACCGCGTACAATGGACGACGGCGGGGAAGTGGCCCTACGGCCCGATTTACTTGCTGTAAAATCGGTCCTTGGCTTGTGAAAAGTGCCGTCATTCGTCACGATTACTTTTGCCCTCCTCGCCTACTCGGACACGCTCCATGCATTCTACGACCTTCGCCGGTGATTTTCGAACACGCACGATTGGAGGCGAATCCGCTCCGTCCGGCAATCCGGAGTTGGTATCGCGTTACGAATTCTTATTGAAAGATCGCCGACTGCAGTGGATGACCTACCATCGCTTGGAGCATGTGCTCGGCAGTGGAGGTCAAGGGGTCGTATTCTATTCGACTCGTTATGGTGCGGATGGGTTTGCGTTGCCTGTGGCCATGAAAGTTTTCTCGCCCGAGCGATTTGGAACGCAAGCTGCCTATGATGAGGCGATGGCTCGGATTGGGCGAGTGGCCGCTGAAGTAGCCCGCATCCAGCACGATGGTGTGCTCGATGTTCATGACTTCATCGACCGCAACCGCATTCGCATTCTGATCATGGAATGGATCGACGGCTATGACCTTCGAGAATTGCTGCGGCCAGAGCGATTGGCTCTACTCCGATCCAAGTTGACGTCGCGGAGGTGGGACTATATCAACAACGTCGTCATCACCGCAGGACCCGTCCATGCTCGATTCAAAGCCGGGGTAGCCGTGGCGATCGTCCGCGATTGTTTGGCAGCCTTGGCCGCGCTCCATCGAGAGAACATCGTTCACGGAGACATCAAGCCCTCGAACATCATGGTCAAGCGGACGGGAAATGCCAAGCTTATCGACATTGGCTCTGCCTTTCCGATGGGACAACAACCCCCGATCTTCACGGTGACTCCGGTCTATGCTGCCCCGGAGGTTCTCGAAAACGCTCCGGTCTCGCCCCGATCCGACCTGGCCTCCGTAGGATATGTCCTCGTCGAACTCCTTTCGGGACGACCATGCTTCAGCGAGACTGACTCCTACCGGGACCTCTTGGAGCAGAAGCGATCCTTGCCGAGCCGATTGCACGAGATATTGCCTCAGGAAGTTTCCTGCAATGATCTCCTTATGAACTTTTGCCGAGGACTGATCTCTCCTGATCCCTCCAGGCGATTCCCAAGTGCAGAGGCAGCCGAACTGTTGCACGAGGGTGCGGCGTCTTTCCATCGTCAGCTCGTCTTGAGCGATCTGGCGACCGAATACGATCACGATATCCGGGTCTGGATCGAAGAATTGCGGCGGCTGGATATCGAAGCTCAGTCGACTTGAGGCAGGCTTTCCGATGCGGTTGCAAACCGATACGACGATCTGTGCGATCGCAAGTGGCGATCAAGGCGCACCGCGCGGCATCATTCGAATCACCGGCCCGAGCACAATCAGCCTCCTTCAAGGCTTGTTCCATTCCGTCCAAGATCAGATTGCATCCCTCAAGCATCCGCGAGTGATCGACGCGAACTTGGTGACACCCAACTTAGGATCCTTACCGATCGCGATCTATTGTTGGCCGACTCACCGCAGTTACACAGGACAGCCCTCGGCCGAGCTGCATCTGCTCGGTGCACCCGTACTGTTGCATGAAGTCGAAGGGATGCTCATTGAACGAGGGGTCCAACACGCGCAACCAGGCGAGTTCACGTTGCGAGCCTATCTCGCAGGTCGCTTGGACCTGACGCAATGCGAAGCGGTCCTGGGGCTGATTCATGCGAAAGGGGATCGAGCGTTCCGGGTCGCGCTCGAGCAACTTGCAGGGGGCATGGCAGGACCGCTCAAACAGATGCGACGCGGCTTAATCGATCTGCTGGCGGATTTGGAAGCCGGTCTCGATTTCGTCGATGAAGACATCGAGTTCATCAGCAAGCCCGAAATCCAACGACGCTTGATGGAGGCACAAGATCAGTTATCGAAACTCCTCGCACAGTTGACCCAACGTTCCGGGCAGCAAGTCGTGCCGCAAGTCGTCCTGGCCGGGCTCCCCAACGCCGGCAAGAGTTCCTTGCTGAACCGGCTGAGCCAAACGGAGGTTGCCATCGCCAGCCCCATTCCAGGAACAACTCGGGACTTCGTTCGTTCAAGGCTCGAGCGAGGGGGAATGACCTTGGATCTCATCGATACCGCAGGGTTCGATCCTTCCATGGATGGATCGAACGCGGTGACGCCGGACGCCCTTTCACAACGCGTTATGGCGACCCAATTAGGAAATGCAGATCTGGTTCTGTATTGCATTCCTGCGGACGCTGAGAATGAAGATCGCGTTCAAGACGGATTGGCATACGTGCGCGAGCACGCCTCATGCGATGTGTGGCTGGTTCACACCAAGTGTGATCTGATTCATTCTAAACAAATAGATGCGCCGAAGTATCGCGTCAGCATGCAGGAACCGTACGGGGTGAATCACTTGCTCGATGCGGTCGTCTCTTATCTCTATGCATCACGTGAGCAAGAACAGGACGTGGTTCCCATGACCAGCCAGCGATGTCGGGGCGCCGTCGAGCGGGCCCGTCAGCACATTGCAGACGCATTGAACGCCGTTGAAGTGGACTCAGGCGACGAGGTGATCGCCGGCGAACTCCGCTTGGCCTTGGACGAACTCGGCCAGGTGGCTGGGACGGTCGTCAACAACGATGTGCTCGACGCTCTGTTCAGCCGTTTCTGCATCGGAAAATAAATAGTCGATGCAACTTCGGTGCATCAACGTGTAATAGATATCTGGCGAGACGGGAGCAAGATGGCTCATGAATCGAGATCGAATAGTTTTGCCAGCGAAAGAGTGGCGGTCGGTTGGCATAGTGGGCTGATGGAGGCGGCTTTGTCAAACGAATGAATCGATTGATAGGTACCTTGGCTCGGGGTCCGGTGAACGTGGACTTGTTCGGCCGGTATATCAACGACCCAATACTCGGGTATGTCATGCTCGGCATAGAGCCTGGCTTTCTCTCCTAGATCCTGTTCCGTGCTGGAATCAGAGACCTCAATCAACAGAAGAACGTCGGAGTGTGTCGGCCGTATTCGCTTGGCTGGCATCCTGCGAGACCATACGAGGTCTGGTTCAGGACGGTGGTCGCCGCATTGGATACTGGATTGCACGCGAACCATGATTTCTTGAGGACTTGTGCACAAGACCGACCACTCCATCAAGAATTGAATCTCTCCTTCATGCACCGGACCTGCTTGATTCATGAAGCGAAGCTCCCCATAAATCAACTCTACTTTTAGGGGTTCAAGATCAACAAAGGCTCCCCGCGAAACCATGCGGTCGAAATCATTTCCACTCAGCTTAGCGATGGTGCTCATCATTGCCTACCAAAGAACATAGGTTTATTGCCTCGCACGCTACACGAGACGTTCAATCTAGATTTTAGTCGATTCGCGACAGCCCGTCCAAAACTCCTACCCGCGTTCTTCACGGTGCAGTTTGTACTCGACCGCATCGACGAGAGCGGACCAGCTGGCTTCGATGATGTTTTCGCTGACGCCGATCGTTCGCCAGGAATGGTGATCGTCAGTGCTTTCGATGTTCACGCGAATGCGAGCCGCAGTACCCGCTTCGCTATTGACGACACGGACCTTGTAATCGACGAGTTTCATCGATTCCAGGCAAGGATAGAACGGTGCCAACGCTTTTCGCAAAGCCGCATCCATCGCGTTCACAGGACCGTGTCCTTCGGCGGCCTCGACGCGTGTTTCTTCGCCGACGCGTACTTTGAGGATCGCCTCGGCGTAGATTTGGTTTCGTAACGTATCGAGATCGCCCGCCAGAATCTGATACTTGATCGTTTCGAAGTGGGGCGTGTACTTGCCGGCGCATTGTTTTACCAAGAGGTCGAAGGAGGCTTCGGCGGCTTCGAACTGAAAGCCTTGATTCTCTTTGGAGACAACTTGAGCCAAAATGGCTTCGAGCAACTTCGGGTCTTGCGGGACGGCTTGCGTTTGGGTCAGAGCAGCGATGTTCGATCGACCGGAGAGCTCGCTCACTAGAATACGCCGTTCGTTCCCGACCAACGCAGGGTCCATATGTTCGTAAGTGTGGGCGAATTTATTGACTGCATGGACGTGCATGCCTCCCTTGTGGGCAAACGCGCTGCGACCAACAAACGGTTGGCTACTTCGCATCGCGAGGTTGGCTGTTTCATAGACGTAGCGCGACAGCTCCGTCAGGTGATCCATAGGGCGGCCTCCCAGTGTTTGGTACCCCTTCTTCTTGAATTGCAGGTTCGCCAGGATCGTAATCAAGTCCGCATTGCCACATCGTTCCCCGACTCCATTGATGGTCCCTTGGACATGATCGCAACCCGCATCGATCGCGGCCAGCGAGTTCGCCGTCGCGAGATCGCCATCGTTGTGGCAGTGTATGCCCAGTCGAGCTTTGGTGCTGGCCAAATGGGACTTGGCATGCGTGACGATGGTCGCGATCTCTTCGGGCAGCGTTCCGCCATTGGTATCGCACAACACAATCCATTCAGCTCCAGATTGGGCCGCCGTGTGAATCGCTGACAAGGCATAAGCGGGATTGGCCTTGTAGCCATCGAAGAAATGTTCGGCGTCATAGACGATGGTGGCAACCTTTGACAGAAAGGCGACGCTCTCACCGATCATGTCGAGATTCTCTTGCAGCGTGACTCCCAGAACATCGGTGGCATGAAAATCCCAAGACTTGCCGACCAGCGTGATCACCGGCGTTTGGGCCGCTACTAGCGCGGCCAGTCCTGGATCGTCCGCGGCCTTCACGCCCCGTCGACGGGTCATGCCGAAGGCGGCCAATCGACTGGCACCCAAGTCCAGGTGCTTTGCCTTTTGAAAAAAGAGAGCATCCTTTTCGTTGGAGAGCGGATACCCCCCTTCGATCATATCGATTCCGATTTCGGCTAAGCGGGCTGCGATATTCAGTTTGTCTTGGAGCGACAAACTGACTCCTTCTCCCTGAGTGCCGTCGCGCAGCGTTGTGTCGTAAATCAAAATCGATCGGGATGGCATTGCCGTACCTTTATCTTTAAAAACAAAGCAACCTCTGGGACAAAACGGGCCCCAGAGGTCGGCATGGTAGTTTTCCTCAAGCGGCTGGCCTTGTCAACAAGCGAGCGGACCATCGAAATCTGCTACTCTAAAGGAGTTTCGGGGTAGAACTCAGAAAGTCGTCGTACGCAGCTCGAGTATCCGTTCATGAAGCCATTCCATGTCCAGCGTAACGTGATCGCTCTCGTTTGGGGATCTCTTCTTTTGGTGGGAACCGACCACGCATTCGGCCAGGATGCCTTGGATCGGCTCAAGCCGGACTATCTGCAGCGCATGCGCGAGGCCCGAGAACGGTTCGCACTCCAGAGACAAGCGGTGGCGAACGAAGGTTCGATTTCTCAGGATTCCTACCGCAGCGTGCGTGCGAACTTGCACGTTCACTCGGAATTGTCGCACGATAGTCGTGGAAAAATCGAGGATATTGTCGCTGCAGCCAAACGTGCGGGGACCGAGGTGTTGATGTTCACCGAGCATCCTTCGAAAGAGAAGGACTTTTATCTGGATGGGAATCAAGGCATACGGGACGAGGTCCTCTTGATCCCAGGGGCGGAGATGAAAGGCATGTTAGTGTTTCCGACGCTGAGCCTGCGTCCTTATGAATCGTCCGAGCCCATCGATCTAGCCAGGCTCGTTCGGACACGCGGTGGCCACGTGTTTCTGTCCCATCTTGAAGAGAGGATGGATTGGGAGATTCCGGGGCTGTCCGGTGTGGAGATCTACAACACGCACGCCGACTTCAAGAAGCAGAAACGCATGGTCGAAGCCATGAAGAATCCCCTCTGGCTCGTCAAGCTGGGAGAACTCGTCAAGGAGTATCCGCAAGAAGTCTTTTCCGCGTTGCAGTCGTATCCCGATGATTACTTGAAGCGTTGGGATGAGCTCAACCAAATCGCACCGCACTGCGGAGTAGCCGCCAACGATGCGCATCAAAACGTTGGCGTGCGCATTCGGTTGAAGGACGCAGACTCCGTTTCAGTCGAGGACCCGATCGGTGAAGTGTTACTGACACTCCCCAAGCTTCTGGCAGCACCGGTCATCAAAATCCCTTCCGATGCGATGCCGGGAAATCTGCTTTTCTCGCTCCAACTCGATCCTTACGAATGCAGTCTGCGGCACGCCGGTACCCACTTGCTCGTCAAGGAGTTCTCTCGTGAAGGCGTGTGGGATGCGTTGGAAAATCGACGAGCCTTCGTCGCCTTCGATTGGCTCGCCGATGCGAAAGGGTTCAACGCATGGGTGGTGGATGCCTCTGACCTGATCGGGCCGGCCGTCCATTCGATCGGCAGTCGAGTGCGATGGTCCGATGATCTCCACTGGGTCGCTCATGCTCCGTTGAATTGCGATTGGCGACTCCTTCGTAACGGGAGTGTTGTCGTCGAAACCAAGGGTTCCGAATTCAAAGAGAGACTCATCGAACCAGGCATCTATCGCATCGAGGCATGGTTGACGGTCGGTGAGGAGAAACTGCCGTGGATACTGAGCAACCCTATCTTTGTCCAGGAAGGTGACGATGGAGGATGATGAGAAGAAGGGGAATGATAGGAAGGATCGGAGGCATGATGGAGAGTTCCTTCGGCCGCGTGGGGATTATCAGACGCTGTTGTCGTATCAGAAGGCGGAAGTGGTTTACGATTTGACGTTTCGTTTTGCGAACAAGTATCTTTCGAAAGGGGATCGGACGGTGGATCAGATGATCCAGTCCGCGCGGTCGGGCAAGCAGAACATTGCTGAGGGGAGCAAAGCCGCGCTGACATCGAAAGAGACGGAGATCAAGCTCACGAATGTGGCTCGCTCGAGTCTCGAGGAGTTGCTGGTCGACTATCGCGATTACCTTCGGGTCCGGGACCATGTCGTATGGGACAAGGATGCGAAGGAGTCGAATTTCGTGCGTCAGTTAGGTCGCAGGACACCGCAGACGTATGAGTTGTATCGTGAATATATGGAGACACGACCGCCGCAAGTGATCGCGAACATCGCGATCTGTCTGATCCATCAGACGAATTATTTGCTCGACCAGCAGATCAGGACACTGGAAAAAGAGTTTCTCGAACACGGCGGCCTTCGCGAGCGCATGTACAAAGCACGCCAACAACATCTCCGCAACCACCCTCCAAAAAGCTGAATGATGCTTTCCCTTACCAACATAACTCTCATCATTCCCATACCTCCCATCACTCCCATCGGTCCAATCCATCCCATGACACACTCGCCTCTCCGTCCCCATTCATATCCATGACGCCCCCTGCACAAGACACCCTCACTCCCACAACCGGTCGAACCGCATGGCTATGCGTTGCATTCCTAATGCCGGTAGCGCTCCTCAATTACCTCGACCGTCAGATGATGGCATCGATGCAGACATCGGTGATGGCATCGATTCCCGATTTCGCTACTGCGGAGAATCCGCAGGCCATGTGGGGATTTATGCTGGGGCAGTTCAAATGGGTGTATGCTGCATGCAGCTTGGTGGGTGGGGTGATCGCCGACCGATTCAGTCGACGATGGGCTGTCTGTGGAAGCCTGTTTGTTTGGTCGGCGGTGACGTGGTGGACAGGGCATGTGACCACCTACAACGAACTGTTGTGGGCACGATCGCTGATGGGGATCAGCGAAGCGTTTTACATTCCCGCCGCATTGGCATTGATTGTTGATCTGCATTCGAAGCAGACGCGCTCGCGGGCTGTCGGACTGCATCAAATGGCCATTTACATGGGAGTGATTGCAGGTGGTTTTGGAGGTTACATCGCGGCCAATCCCGATTTGGGTTGGCGGTTTGCATTCAAGGCATGCGGCCTGGCCGGCATGCTGTATGCGGTCCCTCTCATATTTCTTTTGCAGGATTCGCCGTTTCGATTGGGGCAGGGCGGACAAGCGTCAGGATCGTTTCGCCATCTGATTCAGAACCCATCATTTGTGTTGCTCGTGCTCTATTTTACGTTACCCGCTATGGCAGCTTGGATCGTTCGCGACTGGATGCCCGCGATTCTCAAGAAGGAGTTCGGAATAGGCGAGGGGCAGGCCGGTGTCGCTGCAACGTTGTATTGGCAAGTGGCAGCGATACTCGGCGCATTCGTTGGGGGATGGATCGCCGATCGTTGGATGCGAACAAGCAATCGAGCGAGAATCTACACCAGCGCTATGGGTGTGGGCATGATCGTTCCAGCGATCTTTGGGGTCGGCAATGCGAGCTCGCTTGCCATGGCGATTGGTTTCCTAATTCTTTTCGGGTTGGGTTGGGGATTTTTCGACTGCAACAACATGCCGATCTTGTCGCAGATTGTCCCGAGTTCTTATCGAGCCATGGGTTATGGCGCCATGAACTTTGTCAGCATCAGTTGCGGCGGAATGGCCGATTGGGGATTTGGAGTCTTGCGAGACGCGAAGGTCCCGCTCAACGTCAGCTTCGGTCTCTTCGCGTTGCTCGCGATCATCTCGATCGCGTTAGTCCTAATGATCCGCCCCCGCAACGAAGCGGAGTTGAGTTGAGAGATCACCTATCTCCCATAAATCCCATGCTTCCCCTGCTTCCCATAACTCTCCTCGGCTGTTCTTTTCTGTCCAACAAAAAGACCCTGCGAAACGCAGGGTCTTGATGGATGCCGAGGGATAACATTTCCCTACCTAGTGACCCCGACGGGAGCCCCAGGGGATCGATGGGGATTCGGTCGATCGAAAACAAAAACTGGCTACCTGAGTGGTCGCCTGTCGAAGTCGATTTCAAGATCCGATGACCGGAATTATGCGGTTCGCCTATTCTTGCGGCGAGCGATGAAACCAATGCCTGCTAAGCTAAGACCGAATAGGGCGATTGTTCCCGGCTCAGGGACAGTTGAAGTGTTTTCAAGTTGCATGCGAAATACTCCTCGACCACTTACTCCGGCGACCCAAAACCTGCCCTGACTGTCGACGTCGGAGATAGCTGCGACGTAGGAAAGACGAGTACTTCCCGTGACGGAACTTGCGAGGTCACTCAGGTTAATTATGGATGTCCCATCCCACATCGCTGCATACTGATCGCCCGTGGATGCTTGGGCCCAGCCCACCACTTGGCCAAGGTTGTTGATGCCCGTGGCTTCGCTATTGTTTCCACCAAAGGTCCCCAAGTTCGTTACCGTGCCATTGTGCCACAATGTAGCGCGTTGATCGAAATTAGTCTGGTATGCCCAACCCACAATCTGACCCGAGTTGTTAATTCCGTTAGCAACGCTTGCTGGTCCACCGAGTGATGTTAGTTCGGTTGCAACGCCATTACTCCAAAGGGTCGCGCGTTGTTGAAAATCGCGATCAAACGCAATCCCAACCACCTGGCCCGCGTCGTTAATTGCGTTCGCCTGGCTGGCCACGGCTCCAAGTGGGTTACCCAAGTCGGATGGCACGCCATCGGCGCTCCACAGAATTGCGCGGGCTCTGGCGTTAATGTCTGCTGAGCCGTATCCCACAACTTGGCCAGAACCGTTAATGCCCTTGGCCTCACTGGAAGATTCCCCAGCAGGTCCGAGATCAGTTGCGTTGCCGTTATGCCATAAGGTTGCACGCTGCTCTCCATTGGCAAAAGTTGATGATCCCACAACCTTGCCGGAGTTGTTGATCCAATTTGCACGGGTACCTGTACCTCCCGGGGTTGCTAGGTAGGTCGCTACACCATTATTCCATAGAGTGGCGCGCTCGCTGAAATCGGATGCGTAGGACCGACCTACTACCTGGCCGGTGCTGTTAACGCCAAATACGTCGCTGAACAATGAGTTGGTCGGTGGGGACAGTATCTCGAACTGAGTGACAACAATTCCTGCAAACGATTCTGTGACCATCAACAACGAAAATAGTCCCGAGATTACCAATAGGTGTATCTTCTTCTTCAACATCGACTGACTCCTCCACTTTCAGCTTTCAGACGGGAATTCCAAGTGCCAACATATAAGAGATAAGGCAGGCGCGGTTAATTTTCTCCCTATCGATGTCGCACGATCATTGATAGATACCCTGAGAGGAAGGACCAGTCACCCGCGCAGCGTCGTAATCTAGCTGACGCGTTTGTAAATTCAAGAGTATGCCGATCAGTGCGTTGATTTGGTTTCCAATAGCCGGAGCCCCTTTTTAACCCTCGTGGGGCGTGCAAACGTCAGCATGAGTACCACGTTTGGGGGCAAGGAAAGGGTGGCTACCGATCCCGCTCCATGCATTCGATACGATCATCGCGGATGCATGCCATTGAGGATGTATCGTCAGCGAACAATCGCTTTGGCGCTCCGTTCTTGATCACTTCGATGCAATATGCCTTGGAATCACGGCTACCCCTGCCAGCCACACCACCAGCTACTTCAAAGAGATCGTCTATCGGTACACCTACGAACACGCGGTCAGCGATGGCCATCTTGTCGACTGGGATCTTGTGAAGGTCAAATCCGACGTTCGAATCCGTGGTGTATTCCTCAAAGTAGGGGAAACGCTCGAACACATCGACCCGGTTTCAGCTGTCGAGCGTTTGGATACCCTCAAAACGCTCATCTTCGCCGCCAATGATCTTTCCCAGCATCTCACGCAGACGAACTCCGCGAGCTTGCCGTCAAGATCTTTGGCCGAGGGGAGAGTTTCGTTCGAAAGATCACAGGCCGCGTCGATTGACCATTGCAACGCATTCGCGAGTATCGCGATCGCCCGAACCCTCAACGAATCGGAATGGAAGTAAACAACGGCGCACCTCCCATGCTTCCCCTGCTTCCCATAACTCCCCTCGGCTGTTCTTTTCTGTCCAAAAAAAAACCCTGCGAAACGCAGGGTCTTGATGGATGCCGAGGGATTGCATTTCCCTACCTAGTGACCCCGACGGGAGTCGAACCCGTGTTACCGCCGTGAAAGGGCGATGTCCTAGGCCTCTAGACGACGGGGCCAGTCATTGACAATGGACGCGAAAGTGTACGAGTCCTCTTCGAAGTGTCAAGCCTGCAAAAAAAGAGGTCCCGACTCTTTCGCGGGACCTTACGAACCAATCAAATCAACCTGGCAAAGACCAGTCTGGACCGAGAAAGTCTCGATCAAGTCGTTTCTTCACGCGTCGCTTGCGGGTCGTTCCCTTCGGCGCTACGCTGGATCGCATCGTAAACTTCCCGTCGATGGACAGGAACTTCGCGCGGAGCTTCGACACCCAAGCGGACCTTGTCACCACGAATCTCAACCACCACGATGGTGATCTCGTTGTTGATGACGATACTCTCGTTCTTCTTGCGAGATAATACTAACATGACTTCCTTTCCTCCAATCCCTGGGCGATCTTTCCGATCTCCTAACCGCTTGAGTCTTTGGTCGGCTTCGTCGACGATGTAAGTCTTGGAATCTCAACAGCCTACGTTGGCCTATTCATCCTTCAACTCTAAACCCAACCCTCGGGCAGTCAAGAAAAACCAAAGTCTGTCAATCGGATTTTTTCCAAAAATTCCCAAGACTCCAACAATGTCGACCCAATCCGCATTTTTTAAAGTCGTCCAGCCCAGATGGTTTCCAGGAGTATGGCATGCATAAGATGCCCTCGGACTCGAGCTCCGCTTCCAACCTGTTCGGCTTGCGCGGGTTTCTGGCCGACTGGATAGGCGTGTTCGCCTTGTTCTTCGTCTACGCAGGGGAACTGGTGCCGGGAGTCAATGAACCTCATTACTGGACAAAGTCCGCACATTTCTGGGATTCCAGCTTCGGTCGGGGCGACCTTTTTCTGGAGTCCGGCAACGCGCACTGGCTGTTTTACGCCACGCTCGGTTCGTTGGCTTCCGTGCTCGAATTGCCCATCGCAGTCTGGGTCGCACGCTTCGGCCTGTGGTGCATACTCACGACCGGTTGGACATGGATGATTCGATCGCTGCTTACAACTTCCAACTCCAATCAACAATCTACCAACAACTTTTCCACCATTGCCAAGAGTCCGTTGCCGTTGGTGTCGACACTTTGTGGCGCTGGGTGGTTGGCAGCGATGCACTGGGGACATTGGGCAGGCGAATGGGTCGTCGGAGGCGCCGAAGCCAAGGTAGCGGCGTATGCGTGCATCTTCGGTGCATTGGGTTGTTTTTTTCGTGGACAGGTTTGGTGCGCGTGGTTGCTGCTGGGATTGGGGAGCGCGTTTCACATCGTGACCGGTATTTGGGTCATTGGCTGTTGTGTCTTAGTCACCTGGGCACTGACGGATCCTGGGCCGGCCCGATGGCGAAGTTGGGCACGTCGAAACGTGGGGCCTTTGGTCGCGGCGGCACCGTTCGTCGCCGTTGGCGCGATTCCTCCGTTGGCGATGGATTGGGGGGTGTCCAAGGAAATCGTTGGCGAAGCAGCGGTCATTCAAGTTTATGGTCGTCTGGGCCATCACTTGGCTCCGAGTTTGTTTGCCGAAGTTCGATGGCAATCCTTTGGGTTGCTTTTCGCCATGGGGTGTTTGGTTCACTGGTTCGCCTTGAAAGTCCCGTTTTCGCGTTGGCCTTATGGGCTCAAGTGGGTCGTCTTGAATGCCTGGTTAGCCCTCGGAATCGCGGTTATTGGAACTTTGGTCGATGCGGTGCTGGGTGGAATCGATCGAACGCTCGCGGCGAAAATTCTGAAGTTCTATTGGTTTCGATGGAATGATGTGTCGTGGGCGTTGGGAGTCGCAGCACCGGTGACCGCGATGGCTTACGGGGTGCTCGATGTCGGCGGGGTGCTCGGTATCGGCAGGGCGAGTGATGGCAAATCCGTTCAGCGAAATCAACGAACC
>JALOQW010000419.1 GCA_025459275.1 Pirellula sp. | reverse complement strand
ACAGCCGTGTTCCACCACGACTTTGTCTTCATTGGAGTGTAGACCCAACAGTAAATGAACCAGGTCAGACCGCTGATCGACGCCGACAACCAGTTCGCACCTAGCCCCAAGACGACAATGCCCGCAATCACGAGCAGGCATCCAAACACAAAAGCTTCGAAGGTTGTTAAGCGACCGGCAGGCAAAGGCCGCTTCCGAGTCCGCTGCATCATCGAATCGCGATCGCGTTCATACCATTGATTCAAGACGCTGGCGCTCGCGGCGACCATGGCGGTGCCAACCAGCGCCGACAACCATACCAGAGGCGACGCAGTGACTTCCAGCTTCCTGCAGGCCACGACCATCGCGACCCCTACGGTGAGCAGAATCATCAGAGTGATGCGAGGCTTGGCGAGCACAAAATAGTCTCGCCAAACCGTACTGCGCAGCACTTCGATGCCCGCAGTAGCGGGAATAGGATCGGCCTTGGGGGAGACAGCGGATGCAGTCGGAAGTGTCATGGATCCTGAAATGGGTAATGCCTCAAAACGGAGGGGAGCCGAACCTGGACTTGTCATTTTGCTCCAGCGGCAACCACCTGACGCTCGGAAATCGTATACGAATGCGAATTTGCCACAAGCTGAGCTTGTCGCCGTGCGACCCTGCAGACCATCCAGACCGACATGGCAATCATCAGAGAACCGGTCGCCTGGTGTCCCGTCACGATCAACGATTCCCAATACCCTTTGGCCTGAATCGCATATCTAGCCAAACTCGGGGAGACTTCGGTCCAGGGGAGGGCATAATTGACCACCCAAGTGGCGATTCCCAGCCCCAGTTGGAGAAAAAGCACCCCCAAAAGGGCATTGGCCGGGCCTCGGAGGGGCTGATGCAAACGGTAAGGCAAACGCCGCACCCACCATGCCAACGCCAAGATCACGAGGGTCAGCAGGCCCGCCATGGTAAGGTGCAAATGGACCAAGCTCATGAAGCCGGTCGGGGGCAAATCGGGGAGAGCATGACGGAGTTGGGCTCCCAACACCAATTGAACAACTGCAAAGACCAACAAGGCTGTCGCGAGTCGCCGTAATCCTCGAGGCTCGATGGTCTGATCCGCACGCATCCAATCATTGGATGCTGCCAGCGCCAGAAAAGTCGCGTAAGCGAAAACAAGGGGCCCTCCGCACCCGTGCAACATGGCAATCGTTCGTGCGTCGAGAACAACTCGGAAACCTCCGAGCAAGCCCTGGCCGATGACGGCGAGCAGCAATCCCAAACAAGCCCAGCGGTACCAACCTCGTGTGTCGTTGCGCCAAGCAACGATGCACAACCCAATCGTCAACAGGCCAACGAACGATCCAAGCAGTCGATGCCCATGTTCGATGAACAAGTCGAAGGGACCATAGAGCCATGTTGACAAAGGATAAAGGAACAGGTTGTATCCATAAGTGCCAGGCCAATCTGGGACTGCCATCCCTGCATCATGCGTCGTGACCAATCCTCCGACCCAAATCAAGGGAAAGACGAAGAGCGTTACGGCCCAGGCCCAAAACCATGGCTGAGCCCAAAACCTTTTCGGACGTGGCGATCGCAAGTTCATGAATCGTCCTCGACGGATAACACATAGTGAACGAGATCCCAGATCTGATCATCGGTCAAACCAGGATTGCCTCCTTCCGCACGGGCGATCGGAGGCATTGGCGTTCCTTCAATGCCAACGACAAGTCGCTGGAATAGATCCTTCGCTTCTCCCCCGCCGCGGAACGACTTCCAAGTAAAATTGCGGGGGCGATCCAAGACGGGCTTTAAGGCACCAAACGGCTTCATCTCCTTCCATTCCGAAGGATGCTTGGGATCAATTCCAGCCAGAACCGTCCAGTCTTTCGTCCATTCGTCGTAGTCTTGAGAAGGACCATCCCCTCGGCCTTCTGGGCCATGGCACTTTACGCAGGCAGTCAATTCATTCGCATACCAATCTCGACCGCGACGAATCGACTCGGCCATCTCCGAATCGGACAAGCTCGGAGGCTCAGGGATCGCTGCGCTTGAGCCTTCGGAATCTTTCCAACGTTGGATCACCGAGATGGCAATCTGCTGCGCCTCAGGTTCCTTGGTGTCTAATGCCATCCCTTCTCGCACGGCTTTGGAGATTAGCCGCCGCTCGACCTCTCCTCGGATCGACAAGAACCGTACATACTCGATCAGCGAATCGATATCCTCCGCAAACTCCGGACTTTGATTGAGTGCTTGAAACGAAGGCATCGATGTCCCTGGGATTCCATGCGTCAGCGTCTTGCGAAGGTCTTCCCGCGTTGGTTTGTAACCCACAGGAGTCGATTTGAACTTGAAGGAGCCTCGTCGAAAATCGCGAGGGTAGGGTGCCAGCAACGACGCCGCAGGGCCGTAGCCGTCGCCTGTAATCCCATGACAAACAACACAGTGCTTGCGAAACAAGCCACGCTCGATCTCATCCTCGGCCCTGCCAACAGCACCCGCGCATCGAGCAACCTCTTCCATGACCACGATCGTTGTATCCTCAGGCACGAGATCGGAGGGCCATTTGGGAGCGTCAGGGGTTCCAAACCAAGCTTCAACCACTTTGGCCGCGTCGGCCGCGACCGGTTTGGGGTCCATATCCCCCGATTCTCGCACCAAGCTGGCAGCGTGGAGTTCGTTCGGTCGGAACGGGAACTCCGTTCGCCCACACCCTGCGAACGCGCAGCATGCAAGAATCGCATAAGCGCAATACTGTTCAATGAACCGACCTAATGTAGTGGATCTTGCCAAAGATCCTTGAGCACCGGGAAGTTTAGCAACGTCCACTGCCTTCATTGAACGGTATTTCGCATTGACGAATCCAGGAAACAAAATGATTTGCGGTGACGAGAACATAACGGCTATCCCGGAAATTTCCCAAGGGACGTAACCTCGCGTTGGCCCCCCAAGAATGCGGTCTTCGAAGCGTGTAGTGTCGCACACCTTTGAACTTCTTCGAAGGAGACAAAATGCCGCAGTACCACTGCCCCGCCCGTGACTTATTCAAGCGGAGCGGCGCGAGCCGCCCGGTGTCGCGATACGGAGTGAGCAGTCGTGACGCTGCGGGGACACTCCCCGCAGTCACTACCTACCCTCTCCTAGAGTCGCCTTAGCCTGCATTCCGCTTTGGCAACACGTTCAAAAGTGTATGTCCCCAGAGTGTTGTGACTCGGGGCTGGTTCTTCCTCATCGAGCAGCTAAGTGCGTATTGAACCACTCGACCATCGCTCGGAACATGGTCTCGTTACCTTTGGCATCGAAGCCGTGGGCGGCTCCTTCGATGACCACTAGGCGATTGGGGACCTCGGCTTCGGTCAAGGCATCGCGAATCTTTTCGCTGTGCCAGAGAGGAACGAGTTCATCTTTGTCCCCGTGGACAAGAACGGTTGGAGCGTCGACGGAAGATACTTGCCTCAACGGAGAGAATTCATCGCTCCGTTTGCGATCGAACTTCAGTGCAGGGAATTGTTCACGCAATGGATTATCGGGTTGCGTGTACGGTTCGAGATCGGTCGGTGGAAAGACCGCAGCAACGGCAGCGATCCGTGGTTTGGAGGAATCGCCTTTGGGTTCGACGTCGTTGGCGGTGGTTCCTAGCATCAATGACAAGTGGCCTCCTGCGGAGTAGCCGAAGACCCCGATCCGTTTGGGATCAATCTTCCATGCCGTCGCATTCTTGTGCACGTGGTCGAGGGCCAGTCGAACATCTTGGACGATTTCCGGAATGAGGTACTTCGGACTCGATCCGTGTCGGACAGCGATGACGGTGTACCCTTCATCGGTAAACGGTTTGAATAGGGGGGACATCTGTTGCGGGGGCATCCAAGCGGAGACCCAGCCGCCACTGACCATGAACATCAATCCAACACCTTTTCGGTTCTGGGTTGGTTCGATCACATCCATGGTCAGAGCCATCCCATCTTTGTGACCATAGACGACATCGGTACGGATGGCGTCGTTGGTCTCTTGGGCACGAGCCACGCTCGTTAAGGCGATGCAACTCCAGACACATGTCATCCAGCATGTTTTTGCGATCCAGCAACCGTCGACGATCCAACGATACTTGTGAGTCATGGGCTTTTCTCAGAGCTTAGGAGAGGAGAATTCGAAACTCATTTACTTCTCAGACAGTTTAAACTATCCATCCGTGACGCACGATCCTGCTTCGTGGACCGACCATGGAACCAGATTTCCAACAGATTCAGGGAAGCCCACAGATTACCGAGCCGTCCTCATAAAACATCTGCAGGCCTCCTGGAGTCTGCTGGAAGTTCGTTCCACAAGCGAAGGTACCTTTTGAACG
>JALOQW010000418.1 GCA_025459275.1 Pirellula sp. | reverse complement strand
CAGATCGCCAACCCGATGCCTTGGCTGCCACCGGTCACCAAAACAACGCGCCCTGCATGGTCGTATTGGACCGTCCCCTGTGGTCGAGTTCGCTTCACTGGTTCCATGGCCGCCCCCAATCCTCTCTCTTATCATCATGCAGTCGTTGTTCATCGATGTCGCCACCATCAACGCGATCCGGTCGAAATCCACGATCGACTCCAGAATAGCGACGCAGCGTATCATAGACTACGCCGCAGATGGATCGGAGCCGTTGAGCACAACGGCTGTACTTGGGGAGACCGTTGGGGACAACGGCTCTACATTGGGAGCCGTTGAGCACAACGGCTCTACGTGGGAGTGTGGGTCCACTTTCTAGGCGAAAGTGGCTACGGCATCGAGCTTAGGCCGTTAAACAGGAAAGGGCATGGGTTCGCCGTTCGCGGCTGCGATCAGGTTGTTGGCTGCCATGATGGACATCTTGTTCCTCGCATCGAACGTCGCGGACCCGATGTGGGGCAGAATGATGCAATTGTCCAGTTGTCTCAGGGAACTATCGCTGGGAAGGGGCTCGGGGTCGGTGACATCGAGTCCTGCCGCGAAAATCTGCTTCGATCGGAGGGCTTCGTAAAGTGCGTCTTGATCGACGACTCCACCTCGCGCGGTATTGACGAGGATCGCATCGCGCTTCATCAGTGCCAGCGTGTCGCGCTGGATCAGATGCTTGGTACCAGGGTTCAAGTCCGTATGCAGGCTGATAATATCCGAGGTGGACAAGAGCTCATCGAGATGGACTCGGCGCCCGCCCAGTTCGGCATCGATTGGAGGTTTGTCACTGCGCGAGGTGTAGACCAGCTTCATATTCCATCCTCGGACCAACCTGCGAGCGACGGCGGCTCCGATCCTGCCCATGCCGATGATCCCCAAGGTTTTGCCTTGCAAATCCTGTCCGAGCAGACCGAGTGGCTCCCAGGTCCGCCATTCGAGGGCACGAACCTGAAGGATCCCTTGCTGAAAATGCCGGGCAGCAGCGAGTACCAAACCGATGGCGATATCCGCAGTGGCATCGGTGAGGACATCCGGAGTATTACCGACCGCAATCGAACGGCGTTTGGCTTCATTCACATCGATGTTGTTGTAACCCACGGCATAATTGGCGATACCGCGCAGTTCCGGTCCCGCAGCGTCCATCAAATCCGCATCGACTTGGTCGCTGAGGAGAGTTAGCAGCCCGACGGCACCTTGGGCTCGGGATCGCAAGTTCTCGCGGTTGGGAGGCAAGGGGTCGGGCCAGACATCCACATCAAAATGCTCCCGAAGCAACTGGATCCCTGGTTCGGGGATTGCTCGAGTGACAAAAATTCGCTTTCGCATACTCATGGGTTCCTCAACGATCTTGGCGATGGACAAAGTCTGTTAGTAACCGATGGTGCTCTTGTTGAGTCGTTCAGGATCAATCTGAGCGAGCCATTCTCGGCCACGTTCGGTCATCATTCTCAAGTCGCTCCCGATCGCGATGAACTGCATTCCTTGTTCAGAGCGTTGGATCGCATCTTGCGCGTTCATGACATGCATACCGGTCGGGGTCCCTGTTTTCTTGCCGATGTCCACTACTTGTTGCAGTGCACTCTGAAATTGGTCCTCCGTGGCTTCTGTGCCGTCGGGCCGTCGCATCTGAGCTCGGAGGTCGACCGGCCCGACGAAGATCGCGTCCACGCCGGGCAAGGAATAGATCGCTTCTGCGTTGGCGATTCCAGTCGGGCTCTCGGTTTGCAAAACGACCAGGATTTCATCATTGGCCTTTTGGAAATACTCGCCTGATGAGCATTGAAAGTTGAGTGCACCGAGACTTCCTCCGAGGCTTCGATTACCGGTAGGTGGATACTTGGCGGCTCGAATAGCGGTTCGAGCTTGTTCTACCGTATCCACCATTGGAACGACGATTCCAAAGGCACCTGCGTCCAAAACGCGCTTGATGTGGTCATGGCTGCCTTGAGGCACGCGTGCCAAGGGGATGCATCCCAGGTCCGCGATGGCTCCAAAGATGACGGACGCTTGATGCAAATCGATGGGTCCGTGCTCCATATCCAATGTGAGCCAATCGTATCCCATCCGCGCCAGGACTCGCGCTGCAACGACATCTCCCAAACTTAACCAAGTTCCAAAGGTAGGCTTGCCCTCTCGAAGGAGCTTCTTGATTCGATTGACTTTCATGCGGCGGCCCCTTTCATGGTTGTGCGGTACTTGTCCGATCAATGTACATCGAATCCCCTCCGCTATGGCATGGGGACGTCGTTCAATGTGCAGTCGGGTTTCTCGCCTCTTAGGGCTTGAAGTGCGTGGTGGACCGCCATCTCGTAAAGCCGATGATGGCCTGCCCAGGTATGACTGGCAATGTGGTCGGTCAAGACGACGTTCTCTAACGTCAAGAGTGGATGATCAGGTGGGATCGGTTCCCGTTCAAAAACATCCAATCCGGCACTTGCGAGTTGGCCCGACTGGAGTGCCTCCGCCAGAGCGTGCTCGTCGACCAAGGAACCGCGAGCCGTGTTGATCAGGATAGAGCCTCGTTTCATGATGCGGAGCGATTCTGCATTGATCAAGTGCCGCGTCTCCGGGGAAGCGGGAGCATGCAGCGAGACGACATCGGATTGGGCGAGCAAATCCGCCAGATGTTCGATCTTGGTCAAGCCGAGTTGGATCGCTCTCTCCGACGCCAATTGCGGATCGCAAGCGATGACACGCATCCCGACCGCTCTCATGATCTGAGCCACATGGCCGCCGATACGTCCAAGACCTACAAGACCAAGGACTCGATCGCGCAGTTCCATTCCTTTGAGAGTAAAGAAATGAGTGTGCCATCGACCGACTCGTACCTCGCGATCGGCGTAAGCGATTGTTTTGGCAGCGGCAAAGATCAACGCCACGGCGTGCTCAGCGGTGGATAGGGTTGGCCCATGAGGCGTATAGCAAACGAGGATCCCACGCTCGGTTGCGGCTTGAACATCGATATTGTCGTATCCCACTCCGATACGGGATATGACTCGGAGCTTCGGTGCTCGATCCATCCGAGCCGCGTTCCAAGGGGCACCAGGGTCCAATGCTGCCTCGCAAGCTGCTAGCTCTTTGATGGGTGCGCTGGGGCCAACAAGAACCGCAACCTGATCGAGTAGGGGACGAATGCTGTCCAACGGGGGTTCGTCGATCCAAATTCGAAACATCATCTCGTCTCCTGGAGATGCCCAACCATGCGTTTAGTAGTCAGCCAATGCCGTACTTTCGATCGACAAATCGTATCAGACAAGTATGCGGCTTCCAGTCGCATCGGCAATTGCCTCGGGCTTGCCAATAGCGATCCCTTTACTGATTCGCTCGGCACTCGTTGCTTGCTTTCTTTGATATCGTCCGGTAGGTTGAATCGGAAGGAGAGGTCTAATGCGAGTGGCGATCATCCACGTATCCATTCATCATCACAACACCGCCAAGATTGCAGAGGCGATGGCTGCATCGATAGGGGCCGAGTGTTTGACCGTGGCGCACGCGATGGAGCGTGGGGGTGAAGATTGGGACTTGGTGGGATTAGGATCTGGCATCTTCTTTGGCTCGCACCATCGGAGTCTGTTGAAGTTTGCCGAACGATGGCAACATCCGCCTACCGCGACCTTCCTGTTCTCGACGGCGGGTTTGCCATCGCTTGGTTGGCTGTGGCATCGCTCACTGCGTTCGATTCTGACTCGTAGGCAGATACCGATCCTGGACGAGGCATGTTATCCGGGATGGGACACGGTCGGTCCACTTCGATGGATTGGTGGTATCCAACGCGGGCGTCCTAATTCGCAGGATCTTCTCCGAGCTGCTTCCTTTGCCCAGTCCGTCAGGCGAGCGGGGGACGTTAGTCCCCTGTTTCTTGCAGCGAGATCGACCGTCCCATGATTTGGCCAGTTACCGTGCGATGGACGCCGTGAGGGAGAAACAGTGGGTTAACACCCACCGCTCGCCAGTTGTGGCTATCGTTGCTGTGAGCCGCTGGCCGTCGCAGATCCGCCGGGGCGGGCTAGCCGCGTTATTGGACCTGACCATGAGATACCCGCTGTCGCAATCGTTGATGTACATTGAGCGGCAGCCGTCCGAACATGTCGATGCCCCGAAGCGCCGCTAGCGCGTGCGGCTCACCGGCGAGCGGGGGATGTCAATCCCCTGTTTCTTGCAGCGAGACCGACCGTCCTATGATTTGGCCGGTTCCGTGCGATGGACACCGTGATGGAGAAACAGTGGGTTAACACCCACCGCTCGCCAGCTGCCGCAATCGTTGACGTGACCTGCTCTCTTAGCCAGACAGTCTACGCA
>JALOQW010000417.1 GCA_025459275.1 Pirellula sp. | reverse complement strand
TAAACCGGAGAGGTTCGGCAGCATCGGTTCTTGGATGGGGAGAGCGATATCGAGCCATCGGCGGCTTGCTTCCGAAGGTGAGATCTCCATGGCCGGTTCGGCAGCGCTGGAGCTGACTCGGACCATGCTCTTGGCTTGTGGGCTGGTGCAACGGAGCGGGGATGTGACGCCGGCTTCGTTGATTACCTTGACCAGGAAGGTGCGCCATCCTTTTTCGATCAGTTGAGGCATCGAGGAGCCGGCGGCGACTTTGACACGGCTCTCAGGATTGATCGACACGATTGCGACGCAGCGAGGATCCAACAGAGTTTGAAGCGATGCGACGACTTGCGCATCGTCGGTGTTCTCACGCCAGAAATCCAACTCAGCCAGGATCGAATCAGGGAGTGGTTCACCAAGCCATTTCATCGATTCAACAAGTCGTTGCACCGAAGCTTCCAAGGGTTGGCGCGGGACATCTCTTTCGGGGTTTTGGCCGAATGCAACGCCAACGCTCCATGCGACGAACCAGTCCGTCGCAAGAAGACACATTACGAACAGGAGCCTTCGTTGCCGCATCATCGTTTCTCCTTTTCTAGAGCATGTCGATGGAATCAGAGCATGTCGATCGGATCGATATCGATCAAGTACAGCGTATTGTCAGGGGGCTTGGCTGTTGATTGTACCTTGGCCAGGACGCGGTGGAGGGCGGCTGCATCGTTGCTGACCAACAAAGCATGATAACGGTATTGGGCTCGCAGTTTTGGAATCGGTGGCAGTGCGGGTCCGAGGACGCGTACCAGGCCGCCCCCTTTTTGAGATTCAGTTCGAAGGCTGGTAACTGCTCCACCACTTCGCGGACTTCGCCGCGAAAGATCACGCGAGCCAAGCGGCCAAATGGCGGGTAGCCCAACGGTTGCCGTTGTGCCAATTCGTGCTCAGCAAAGCCCAGAAAATCGTGTTTGCACGCAGCCACAATCGCAGGATGTTCGGGGGAAAACGTCTGGACGAGGACCTCGCCCGCTCGATCACCTCGTCCGGTTCTACCCGCGACCTGCGTTACGAGTTGGAAGGTCTTCTCGGCAGCTCGGAAATCGGGAAAGTGCAAAGCGGAATCGGCATGAATCACACCGACCAACAGGACATTGGGGAAGTCAAGTCCTTTCGCGATCATTTGCGTGCCGAGGAGAATCTGCGTTCGGCCTGCGCGAAAATCTGCCAGCGTCAATTCGTGGCTACCTGGTTTTCGCATGGTATCGGAGTCCATGCGCGCGATACGTGCTGAAGGAAACTTGGCTTGCACTTCCATTTCCAATCGCTGGGTCCCCAAGCCAGAGAATCGAATTCCATCAAAGGAGCAGCGCGGGCAATGGGTGGGAGCCGCAACGGTATGGTCGCAGTAATGGCATACCGCTTTGTTCCCTTCGCGATGGAAGGTCATTGCCAAATCGCAATCGGGGCACATGAGGACAAATCCACAGCTCGGGCATTGAATCGAGGTCGAGAATCCGCGACGGTTCAGCAACAGGATGATTTGCCCATCGGTAGAGAGCGTTTGCGTGATGGCATGTTCGAGTGGACGGGAGATACTACCTCGTTCGGGATCGATGCGATGGGATCTCAAGTCGATCGTGCGGACCTGGGGCATGGGGCGATTGAGAATGCGCCGTGGCATGGACACCAGTTGATACGCTCCCGTTTTCGCTCGATGGAACGATTCGAGGGACGGAGTGGCAGAGCCGAGAACCAACGGGACATTCTCTAAAGTTGTGCGGTGCAATGCGACATCGCGTGCATGGTATCTGGGGATAGTCTCTTGTTTGAACGTGGTTTCATGTTCTTCGTCGAGAATGACCATGCCTAGATGGGGCACGGGGGCAAAGATGGCGCTGCGAGGTCCGACGACGACTTGGGCTTCTCCGCTGGCGATGCGGCGCCATTGAAAATGGCGTTCTGGCCCGCTCATGTTGGAGTGAAGTACCGCAACGCTACGGAAGCGGTACTCAAATCGGCTGCGAGTCTGGGGTGTTAAACTGATTTCAGGAACCAAGACAATCGATTGCCGGCCAAACGAGATGACCTTTTCGATGGCTTGCATGTAGACTTCGGTTTTGCCGCTGCCGGTGACTCCGTGCAAGAGGATGGTGCTGTGCTGTTCAGAATCCAGAGCGCGGTAGATTGTCTGGAGTGCGATTCGTTGGTCACCGGTGAGCGCAGGGGGCAACCCTCGCGATTTCGGTTCCGCCTCTTGTTGGTCGAATTGCATGACGCGCTGCTTGAAGGCAACAATGAATTCGTCATCGCGAAGTTTCTTGATTACCCCTTCGGAGCATTGGGCGAGGGATCGCAATTGTTCGGCTGATAGGGGTTCGTCGGCCAGGATCAATTGCTGCAATGTCTGACGTTGTTTGATGGGTAGGGCTGCAACCAGGGTGTCGTCTCGGGCTTTTTCCCCGGGTTTGAGCAAGGTTTGGTTTCGAGTCCCGGCGCCAGCTCGGACACCCGCAGGAATGACCGCTTCAAAGACTTGTCCTGAAGGGACGAGATAATATTGACTCATCCATTCGATGAGTTCGATCAGTTTCGCACTGCAAAGGGGTTCCGTGTCGCACACACGCAAGATCGGTTTGAGCGACGACGCGGGTTTCAGAATGGTTTCGATCTTGAGGACGTAGCCGGTTACCTCCCGATCTCCGCGTCCGAGAGGGACGACGACGCGCATGCTGGGCTGCAGCGACGGAGCGAACTCGTCTGGGATGCGATATGAGTAGGGACCGTAGGGCGTTTCTGGAAACACCACATGGGCGGCCAAGGTGGCCGATCGAGCGTCGATTTCCCATGGGGCGAGGTCGTTGGAAAACAACTCGCCTTGTCGGTGTTCAGGCATGCGATGAAACGCCTAAGTGACGCGTTGTTCGATTTCTGAAAGGCAGTCGTCGATTTTGACTCGCCACTGTTCCAGGCTGTCACGATCGCGAATCGTGACGGTTCGATCTTGCAGCGATTGGGAATCGACGGTGATGCAGTAGGGAGTTCCGATTTCATCTTGACGACGATAGCGGCGACCGATGGCGGCTTTCTCGTCGTAGAAGACATGGAATTTCTTCTTGAGGATTCCGTACAGCTCCGTCGCCATTTCGGGCATGCCATCTTTTTTGACGAGGGGTAGAACGGCGGCCTTGATCGGGGCGATGCGAGGGTTCAAACGCATGACGACGCGCGACTGCATTTTTCCATCTTCATCCGGCGCTTGATCTTCATCGTAGGCTTGGCACAAGAAGGCCAACGTCGCGCGGTCTGCACCGGCGGATGGCTCGATCACGTGCGGGATGAAGCGTTCATTCGACAGATCATCGCGATACGAGAGGTCTTTGCCGCTTCCTCGATGACGTGGTTGTCCATGTTCATTGAGTTCGACTTGCAGGGGTCGTGTCTTGGGATCGAGCTTCCCTTCGGAATGTGATCGTAGATCGAAATCTCCACGGTGGGCAATGCCTTCGAGTTCACCGTATTCCCCTTCCGGCAAGAATGGGAATGCGTACTCGATATCGGCAGTCCCGCAGGAGTAGTGGCTCAATTCATCGGCGTCATGTTCGCGGAGACGAAGTCGTTCGCCGGCAAGACCGAGATCTTTGTACCATTGCAAGCGTCGGTTTCTCCAGTATTGATACCAGGCAGCCGACTCGTTGGGATGGCAGAAGAATTCGATCTCCATCTGTTCGAATTCGCGAGAACGGAAGGTGAAGTTTCTCGGAGTGATCTCATTACGGAAGCTTTTGCCGACTTGCGCGACGCCGAACGGGACTCGTATCCGGGTCGAGTCCACCACGTTCTTGAAGTTGACGAAGATTCCTTGGGCGGTTTCGGGACGGAGGAAGGCCGCGCCTTCTTCACCGCTCAATGCCCCGACGTAGGTCTTGAACATCAAATTGAATTCGCGTGGATCGGTCAACGTTCCGAGTTCGCTGGCATCGGGGCCGAGGATGTAGGGGCGATCTTCGGGACTGATTTTGTCCAGAGTCATCATCTTGGAATCGAAGATGAGTTTCTCAAGATCTTTGGACCTGAGATTGAAATACTTCAGGGCCTTCCGAGTGAGTTCTTCATCTTCATGGTCGGGTTCTGCCATGGTGGTAACGAACACACGTTGTTGATCACGGGCAACCCATTTGCCTCGGACTTGATCGAAGCGGTATCGTTTCTTGCTGGTTCGACAATCGACCATGAAGTCATGGAACAGGTCATAGTGCCCGGAGCATTTCCAGACCTGCGGGTGCATGATGATGGTGCAATCCAGGCCGACCATCTCGTAGGTGCTCGGTGCACCTTGGGGTTGGATCAACTCGTTGTGGTTCTGGCACATATCGCGCCACCAGGCATCCTTGATGTTCCGTTTCAGTTCGACTCCTAACGGTCCATAGTCCCAGAAGCCGTTGAGTCCGCCGTAGATTTCGCTCGACTGAAAGAGAAAGCCTCGTCGCTTGCAGAGCGACACCAGTTTTTCCATCTGCATGCTAGGGTCGTATCAGGGTGAGGGTGAATGAAGCATCGAGCGCGGGGCTCGTTGAGCTACAGCAACACGTTTTTGACCTGCGAGGTCTCGTACCAAGGAGACTTGCGTCCACCTGTCGTCCGCCAGCAGCGTATCACGAATTGTGTCTGCGATCATGGGGGATAGCTCACAGATCCACCAGCCGCGATCCTTCAGTTTATCTGCTGACTGTTGGATCAGTCGATGGATGATTTCGGTCCCGTTCGGGCCAGCCACCAGGGCGAGTTTGGGTTCGTGATCGCGAACGCTGCGGTCGAGTGACGGAAACTCGGACTCTGACACGTAGGGAGGGTTGCTGAGCACGAAATCCAGGCTCTGATCGGCGAGGGGAGCGAGCAGATCCCCTTGCTGGGCTGATACTCGCTCGGTCAGGCCGTGAAGTTCGATATTTTTCTGAGCGATACGCAGCGTTTCGGGAGAGATATCGATGGCAACGACCCGGCAGGTCGGGGCGTGTTTTGCGACGGCTACGGCAATGCAACCGCTTCCCGTGCAGACATCAGCGATCGTGGGGCCAGCGGAGTAGAATTCTTTTTTTCCGACGAGGTAGGCGACCGGTTCGCCAGCCGCACGTCGGCGTACGAAATCGCGGAACTTGGCCTTTACGTCTTCGTTCGGTTCTTCATTGAAGGCAGCGTAGAGGTCGATGCGTTGGCAGCCGCGAGCATCGGCGAGCAGGACCTCGGCATCCAAACGCGGCGAAGTCGAGCCGTTTTTCTTGAGATGCTCGGTGGTCCATTGCAGCAAGCGCAAGATGGTCCAAGGTTCGGATTGCGTCGTGCTGTTGCCGCTCATGCGTTAGTTGTTCTCGTCGTCGCGCAACATGGACCGTTCATATTCCAGGAGAGCTTCGGCAACGGGTTGCAGATTCCCCGTCATGATTTGATCTAGTTTATAGAGAGTCAAGTTGATGCGGTGGTCGGTCAACCGATTCTGCGGAAAGTTGTAGGTTCGGATGCGCTCGCTGCGATCGCCTGATCCGATCAGACTCATACGCTCCTTGGCCCGTTCGTTCCGTTCGGTTTCGCGTTTGGCTTCATAGAGACGTGTTTTGAGAACGCGGATGGCTTTGGCCAAGTTCTTATGTTGGCTTTTCTCGTCTTGGCATTGGACGACGATACCGGTTTCGAGGTGGGTCAATCGAATAGCCGATTCGGTTTTATTGACGTGCTGACCTCCGGGCCCCGATGCGCAGAACTTGTCAAGGCGATAGTCCTCGGGCTTCAGATCGATTTCGATGTCTTCGGGTTCCGGCATGACAGCTACCGTTGCCGCGGAGGTGTGGATCCGGCCTTGGGCTTCGGTTTCAGGGACACGT